>CAXBLN010000023.1:0-28828 GCA_963976555.1 uncultured Gammaproteobacteria bacterium | reverse complement strand
CGAAGTAAGCATGCGATAGGGCTCGCTGACTCCCTGCAGGACCAGATCGTCGACCATCACCGCCATGTAGGAATTCGCGCGATCGAGCGCGGGCGCGTTGCGGCCCAGAGCTTCGGCCGCGGCATGCATCCCCGCCATGAGCCCCTGCGCCCCAGCCTCTTCATATCCGGTTGTGCCATTAATCTGTCCCGCGAAATAGAGGCCCTTAACAAACTTGGTCTCCAGAGAATATTTAAGATCTCGCGGATCGAAAAAATCATATTCTATGGCATAGCCCGGTCGAGTAATATGCGCGTTCTCAAAACCCTTAATTTCTCGTACCATTTCCAATTGCACATCGAATGGCAGGCTCGTTGAGATGCCGTTAGGATAGAGTTCCTTGGTGTTTAGGCCCTCAGGTTCAACGAAGATTTGATGGCTGGTTTTATCCGCAAAGCGCATGACCTTGTCTTCTATCGATGGGCAGTATCTAGGCCCAGTCCCTTCGATAACACCTGTGTACATCGGTGATCGATCTAAACCGCCACGAATTATTTCATGACACTTTTCATTGGTGCTGGTGATGTAACAGTTGATCTGCTCAGGGTGATCTGATTCTTTCCCGAGGTAAGACATAACAGGTAGAGGTGTGTCGCCCGCTTGCACCTGCATCACCGAAAAATCTACGCTGTCTGCATCGATCCTGGGGGGCGTACCTGTCTTCAGTCTATTGACTCGAAACGGTAATTCGCGCAGCCGTTTTGCGAGCGCGGTAGATGGCGGATCGCCGGCTCTGCCACCCTCGCTATTCTCTAGGCCGATATGGATCTTGCCGCCCAGAAACGTGCCCGTAGTTAGTACGACCCTGGGTGATCTAATGAGCATTCCCATCTGAGTGATTACGCCCTGAATTGCACCGTCTTCAATCAGCAGGTCGTCAACTCCCTGTTGAAACAGGGAAAGATTATCCTGTTGCTCCAACATCTCGCGGATAGCAGCCTTGTAGAGCACTCTATCGGCCTGTGCACGAGTGGCCCTCACCGCAGGCCCTTTACTTGCATTCAACACTCGAAACTGAATCCCAGCTCGGTCGACAGCCTTCGCCATCCCACCGCCGAGGGCATCAATCTCTTTAACCAGATGGCTCTTACCAATGCCACCAATGGCTGGATTGCAAGACATCTGACCGAGAGTTTCAATACTGTGCGTAACCAGAAGAGTAGAAACACCCTGACGAGCGGAGGCCAAGGCTGCCTCGGTACCGGCATGTCCTCCTCCTACTACGATTACGTCATAGGTATTACTGTATTCCACGTATCTTCTGTCCTTTCTTGCCAAAACCGCGATCGCGATTATGTCGCTGTAATTTGGGTTGGCAAGTATAAAGCCTAAATTTTAAACTTGTAGCACTATATTAAATAATACTTATACGCATATTTTATTATAGTTATGTATATATAGTGTATTGATGTTGATATTAATAGCTACACGAAATTCTGTTGATATCCTATAAAAATCTTTATTTTACAATAGCTTGCAGTCCTTCAAACTTGGTACATAAGCCCTTGGTAATACGGCAATAGCCTATTAGCTGTTGGGTACTGTTTGAGCTTTACCCCACCCAAACATTTTTTATTCAAAACTGTTCAGTCTTTATCCCTATTGAACCGCTACTTACCCACAGCTATTGCAAGACGTTACCAGGTTGTTAGTAAGTAGCTAGCTGGGTCACTTTCCAACACAAAAATTTGTGAAGATTTCTCCTAACAGATCATCGCTGGTAAATTCTCCAGTGATCGCTCCCAGCTGTGACTGAGCAAAACGCAGATCTTCCGCGATTAGCTCCAGTGACGCTTGATTTGCCAATTGTTGGATTGCTGTCTCTACTAATTTCTTTGCGCTGGTAAGTGCAACTAGGTGTCTCTCTCTGGCAATAAAAGCCCCTTCCTCTGAAGAGTTAAAGCCTATCGCTTCCTTTAAGTAGTTTCTGAGAAGGTCGATTCCGAGATTCTCCTTCGCTGAAAGACTGATAGTAGGTAGGGTAATATCAAGATAAGTAATGCTGCCTACTCCAGCTCCTTCGTTTTCCGCAAGATCTATTTTGTTGAAGACGATGGCCGTATTCTGTAAGTATTCCAAGTCCTTAATTGACTTATCATTCATTAATACCAGAGGTGCTAACATTTTTTCCACATCTTGTTCTGCCTCAATTTTATCAACTATTAGCAAAATTTGATCTGCGCTTTCGATAGCGGCCTGTGCGCGACGCAATCCTTCCTGTTCGACAATATCCTGACTAAGTCGAATGCCTGCAGTGTCCACAATATGGACCGGCAGACCGTCTATGCTGATCTGCTCGGAGAGTAAGTCTCTGGTAGTTCCCGGGATATCGGTAACGATGGCGCTTTCCAGTCCAGAAAGTGCATTCAGCAGGCTGGACTTACCGGCGTTAGGTTTGCCCGCTATGACTACATTAATACCTTCTTTTAGTAGAGCTCCCTGCTTGGCTTGCACCAGAGTCTGCTCTATAGAGTTCAGGATTCCTTTCAGAGACTGTTCGACCTTATTATCATTTACGAAATCTATATCTTCATCGGAGAAATCGATGCTTGCCTCTATGTGTACTCTGGCTTGTACTAGTAACTGTAATAGATTCTGAATCTTCCTCGAGAACTCACCCTGCAGAGTACGAACGGCTGATTGTGCCGCCTGTTTTGAGTTGGATTCGATCAGATCGGCGATGGCCTCAGCTTGCAATAGATCTATCTTATTGTTCAGGAAGGCGCGTTCGGAGAACTCCCCTGGGTTGGCGAGTCTGGCACCCAGCTGCAGCGCTCTATCCAATATTTCTCTGAGCACATAGATTCCGCCATGGCCCTGCAGCTCCAGGACATCTTCGCCCGTAAAGGAGCCAGGGGAAGCAAAGAAAAGAGCTATGCCCTGATCGATAGTATTCCCCTTGTCGTCCAAGAAATCGCAGAAATGGGCATGTCGAATAGTGGGGCTAAAGCCCAGGATTTTCTCGGCTATGGATAGAGAGAGCGGTCCGGATATCCTAACGATGCCAACGCCAGAGCGTCCAGGAGCAGTGGCGATGGCGCAGACTGTATCAGATTCTACTTGAGTCATAAGGTTCACAACACACAGTCACAGCGCAGGACCAATGAATATTTGGATTGGGGCAAGCAGCAAAGAGTAGCCGCGAGACTAACGTACCGTTAGGTCTTAGCTAGGCCTTTTTAGCTTCGTAGGCAGCATCGAGCTTCTTGGTGATATACCACTGCTGCAATATACCCAGTGCGCCATTGGTTAACCAATAGAGGACCAGCCCGGCTGGAAACCAGAGAAACAGTACTGTCATCATGACTGGCATCATCTTCATTACTTTGGCCTGCATCGGATCTGCCGGTGCTGGGCTTAAGGTCGTTTGGAAGTACATGGTCGCACCCATGAGCAGCGGTAAGATGAAGAACGGGTCTCGCACCGAGAGATCGGTTAGCCATAGCATGAATGGCGCATGGCGCAGTTCTACGCTCTCTAATAATACCCAATAAAGCGAGATAAACACCGGCATCTGGACCAGCATAGGCAGGCAGCCACCGAAGGGGTTTATCTTCTCTTTCTTGTAGAGATCCATAGTGGCTTTCTGTAATTTCATCTTATCGTCGCCATAGCTCTCTTTTAGCTGTTGCATCTTGGGCATCAGACGGCGCATACCAGCCATCGAACGATATTGAGTTTCCGACAACTTATAAAAGGCAGATTTAACCACGAGGGTTAGCAAGATAATCGAGATGCCATAGTTACCGATGACGGAGTTGATGCGCGACAATAACCAATAGATAGGGCTGGCGATGAACCAGAGAAAGCTATAGTCGATGGTTTTGTCGAGCCCAGGAGAAATGTCTCTAAGGACGTATTGGTCCTTGGGGCCGGCATAGTACTGTATGGTATGGCTACCGCTAGCGCCTGCTGGTACTTCGAAAGCGCTACTGGTGAATTCGCCATAGTATTGGTTACTAGCGTTCTTGCGAGTGGTTAAGCGGTTTACTGAGTCGACATCCGGCACCCAGGCTGTGATGAAATAATGTTGACTGAAGGCCATCCAGCCGCCGGTTGTTTCTAGTGTAGAGGTGCCGCTGTCATCAATGTCATCGAACTCAATTTCAATATATGGGTCGTCGGCAATCGTGGTTACGAATCCAAGATAGGTTCGGCCGAAACCGCCAGCGTCGCTTGGATCGTCAAATGCATCTCGCTTGATCTGACCGAAGGCATTCGCCAGCCAATTCTCAGCCGAATTATTATTCACGATGAAATTTATATCGATTAGGTAGCTGTCACGGTTAAAGCTGTAGCGCTTGATTACTTCAATGCCATTTGCTGTTGTAGTGCTTAGGTCTACATCCAGGGTATCGGCAGACTCGCTCATCGTGTAGCTAGTTGATGTCGCTCGGTAGATCGCTCTGCCGTCGCTGTCAATACCATCCTCTCCAATGAGGCCGCTTTGCGCTATGTATTCTCTGCCAGGCTGGTTGTCCAATAGCACGAAGGGGTCATTTGCAACATCTATCTGTTTACGATAGAGGGGCAGGGCTAGGTAGACAATATCACCACCGAGTGGGTTTATCCGAATATCGAAAGTATCTGTATGAATCTCTATTAAGTTAGCAGTATTAATGTTGTTACTAAGAGCGGGGGTGCTGGAGGGAGCAACAGATGGAGTGTCGCTTTGAGTATTGGCACCTGCCGCTGGAGTACTCGTCGGGATATCAGTAGGTAGGTCAGTATTCGTGGCTGTGGCGTTCTGAGCGTTGGGGATTTGTGGAATCTCTACTCGCGAAGAACTGCCGTCATCGATTACGGGAGGATAGTCTTCCTGCCAAGCCAACAACATAAAGTAAGTAACGATAGCTAAGGCCGTGTACAGGGCAAATCTAGTTAAATCCATGGTGTCCTACTTACTCAGTCCATGACCTTTTGGGTCCGAACTCTCGGGAACGGGGTCATAGCCCCCTTCGTGAAAGGGGTGGCAGCTGCAGATACGACGTACGCCTAACCAGGAGCCTCGCATCGAGCCGTGAATTTGTATTGCTTCTTTGGTGTATTGCGAACAGGTGGGATGAAAACGGCATTGATTACCAATGAGCAAACTCAAACTGGACTGATACGCATTGATTAGTCGAATAAGTAATCTGTCCAACATGATAGCCCGTTACCCGTCGCCCTGGCTTTTCGCTGCAGCCCTTTTAGTCTTGCCGTGTAAGTCCTGCCACAAAGTTTCGATCGTACTCTTTAGCTGGATGTTATCCAGTTTATCAGCATCTTTTCGAGCCAACACGACTAAATCCAGCTTATCCAATAACGCTCTGTTGTGCCGGAATGTGTCGCGAAGTTGGCGCTTGATGCGATTTCTCTGCACAGCTAATGCTACGTTCTTCTTAGCTATGACTAATCCTAGCCGAGAGCTGGATCTGTTATTACTAATAGCTAGTACTAGAAAGTGGCGGCAGGAGACTTTGAACTGAGCGCTGCTGAATACGGCTTTGTAGTCAGCAGCGTTTAGCAACCGAGAAGTTTTAGGAAAGCCGAACTCAGCCACTATATATTCTCTCTTAGCGTTTGCTTACCGATTGACTATGCAATCATCACACAGCAGAGAAAAAAGAACTTATGCTGATAGTTTGGCGCGACCTCTGGAACGGCGTCTCTTAATAACAAGGCGGCCGCCTTTCGTTGCCATACGGGCTCTAAATCCGTGGGATCGAGCTCTCTTTAATACGCTTGGTTGGAATGTTCTTTTCATATCAATTCATCCGATTCTTCAATCACAAACCGAACGAAGCGGTTCGAAAATAGGATTGCGAATTCTAGAGGCTTTGCAGTGAACATGCAACGTTATAGCTATATAAATAAGGGCGCTCCAGCGATCTCGGCCGGGTAGTAGCTTTCCATTCTTCCGGCGTGAGGCAGCGATGGGGGAGCTATGTGACTTCATCCAGAAATTAATAACAAGTTATCCACAGCTTTGTTATCAACAGCTTGCGCGAATCGCTGTGAATAGAAGCGTTGTTTAACTCGGCTTTTCTCAGAAAAAATTTCGTATCTTATTGATATATAAGAACAAAAAATGTAATCAAAAAACATTAATTATGGCTGGATGTCAGTGGATAACTCTGACTCTAGGCTATAGAATTGCGCCCTGATCAATCCATAATAATAATTCATGTGGGCAAGAAAACGTGGCTGTAACCATCTGGCAAGAATGTATCGACTGCTTAAGAGCAGAATTACCCTCTCAACAATTCAATACCTGGATACGGCCGCTTCATGTTGAATTAGATTCTACCGTCTTACGTATCTTTGCCCCCAACAGGTTTATTCTCGACTGGGTGAAGGGTAAGTTCCTGGCTCGGATTGAAGAAATAGTTGCAGACTCGAATGAGCAGTCGGTTGAGATACAGCTGCAGGTATTTACGGGAGACCCCGCCGAACGCGTGGGGTCTGAGCGAATAGCCGCAAAGGCACCAGAAGCGAAAAGTAGTGTAAGGACGGATTCGAGGGCACAGACCAACTCACCGGCGCAGGCAGAGCCATCGATAATCGTTGGGCCAAATAGTTCCAGCTCGTCAAGATCGGAACGGCGTAACGTCGATATCGTGATAGAGGGAAAGCTAAGACACCGTGGGGCCCTCAATGTCGAGAATACTTTCGATAACTTCGTGGAAGGCAAGTCAAACCAACTCGCTAGAGCTGCAGCAATGCAGGTTGCCGAAAATCCCGGCTATGCCTACAACCCACTCTTTATATACGGTGGCGTAGGGTTAGGAAAGACTCACTTAATGCATGCCATTGGCAACTATCTTGTCGCAAAAAAGCCCGGCGCGAAGGTCGTCTACCTACACTCCGAGACCTTTGTAGCGACAATGGTAACGGCGCTGCAGCTGAATGCGATTAACGAGTTCAAGCGATTTTACCGTTCCGTAGATGCGCTGCTTATCGATGATATTCAATTTTTCGCCGGTAAAGAGCGATCCCAGGAAGAGTTTTTCCATACCTTTAATGCCTTGCTCGAAGGTGGCCAGCAGATCATTTTGACCTGTGATCGTTATCACAAGGAGATTAATGGCCTTGAGGAGCGGCTGAAGTCCAGGTTCGGCTGGGGTCTGACCGTAGCAGTTGAACCGCCAGAGTTAGAAACCAGGGCGGCGATTCTAATGAATAAGGCAGCACTGAGTAATATCGAATTGCCGAATGATGTTGCCATGTTTATCGCACAGCGGCTTCGGTCAAATGTGCGGGAGTTGGAAGGTGCATTGAAACGTGTGATAGCCCATTCCAACTTTACGGGTCAGAAGATTGATTTGGACCTTATCAAGGAAGCGCTTCGCGATCTCTTCGCGTTGCAAGATAAGCTGGTAACGATTGATAATATTCAGCGCTCCGTAGCGGAATATTACAAAATCAAAATGGGGGACATGTTATCGAAGCGGCGTAATAGATCCATCGCCAGGCCCCGTCAGGTAGCAATGAGCTTATCTAAAGAATTGACGAATCATAGCCTGCCCGAGATCGGCGATGCGTTTGGTGGAAGAGATCACACGACTGTACTCCATGCCTGCAAGCAGGTGAAGAAGCTTCGCCACAGCTCCATCGATATACAAGAAGACTATAATAACTTGCTCAGGTCGCTATCGAGCTAGTGCTCGAACCTAGTTCACTGGGTCAGAAAGATAAGGAAAGAAAGTAATGCACTTTGTTATTTCACGAGAAGCTTTTTTAAGGCCCTTGCAGTTAGTTAGTGGTGTAGTCGAGAGACGACAGACTTTGCCTGTGCTCTCTAATGTTCTTTTGGTTCTGCAAGACAATGAGCTATCCCTTACAGGTACAGATCTAGAGGTTGAGCTGGTAGGGCGAGTAAATGTAGATCGAGCTCACTCGCCGGGCGAGATTACTGTTCCTGCCCGCAAGCTTTTAGACATCTGTAAGTCGCTCGCCGACGATGCGGTGGTGGAATTCTCTCTTACTGAAAACAAAGTTACGCTGAAGGCCGGGCGGAGCAGGTTTACGCTCACTACCTTGCCGGCCTCAGAATTTCCTGGCGTAGATGAAGAGCCGGATACTTTTTCAATCACCATGGCGCAGAGTAAACTTCGTGAGTTGTTGGATAGCACTAGCTTTGCGATGGCGCAGCAGGACGTAAGATACTATCTTAATGGCATGCTATTCGAGGTAGCTGGAGACTATCTAAGAGTGGTTGCAACAGATGGTCATCGTCTTGCCATGGAAACCCTCAGTATGAGCAACCCTATTTCCGAACCGCAACAACTCATATTACCTCGAAAGGGCATTATGGAAATGGCGCGATTGCTCACCGATGACTCGGGTGAAATATCTCTAACCTTTGGTCAGAACCACATTCGCGCCAGCGTCCCAGCATTCACCTTTACTTCTAAATTAGTTGATGGAAAGTTTCCAGATTACAATCGGGTTCTACCTAAGGGTGGAAACAAGGTTCTCATCGGTGACTGTCAGGAGCTGCGGCAAGCATTTTCGAGAGTTTCGATTCTTTCAAATGAGAAGTATCGAGGAGTGCGAGTACTTCTCTCTACTGGTGAATTGAAGATTCTTGCGAACAACCCGGAACAGGAAGAGGCAGAAGAGATTGTCTCTGTAGATTACGAAGGCGACTCATTAGAGATCGGTTTCAATGTGAGCTACCTTATTGATGTGCTTTCCACGTTGAATAGCAAGAAAGCCCGAATCACCTTGTCGGACCCCAATAGCAGTGCTTTGCTAGAAGCTGAGGAAGGCAGTGATGCGGTGTATGTCGTGATGCCAATGCGTCTATAGCCGCCGCTTCGTATTGAAGATCCGAGTGCAACTCGACCAGCCATGAGCATCATCCAGCATCTAAATGTTAGCGCTGTTCGAAATCTACAGCTTCTCGAGCTGGACCCTGCACCCACCCTCAATGTCATATATGGTGAGAACGGGTCTGGTAAGACCAGTATCCTTGAATCTATTCATCTTCTCGCCAGCGGTCGTTCCTTTCGCACAAGCAAGCTGGACCCTCTTATTAACAGCGAGCTTGAAGAGGCAGTGATTTTTGCGCGCTTAGGCGATGGTAAAGAGATTGGGCTTAGTAAGTCTCGCCGCCAGAGCCATCAACTTAAGTTTCGTGCTGAACGGCAGCGCAGCTGGGAAAACGTAGCGAGAGAGCTTCCTGTACAGATCTTGGACTCAAATTCCTTTTTGCTGCTCGAGGGCGGGCCTAAATCTCGAAGACAGTTTCTGGACTGGGGAGTGTTTCACGTGGAACAAGGCTTCGTCGACAATTGGCGGCGAACCAAAAAATCCCTCGCAAATAGAAACCTCTTACTCAAGCAAAGAGTTCCCGATAGCGAACAGATAGCCGCCTGGGACTCGGAGCTCTGTCTATCAGCAATGGAGGTGCACCGGGCAAGAGGTGCATATTTCGAAAGATTTATTCCTCTGTTTATGACTGTGTACGGAGACATGAATGGCGTAGAGCTAGATACCCTAGAGATCGTCTACGAGCGGGGCTGGGACGAACACAAATTATTGGCCGACGTGTTGCTCGAAAATCGCGCCATAGATGCACGATACGGCGCAACACAAAGTGGGCCCCATAGAGCCGACTTGGTGTTCCGTGTCGGCCGCAGCAAAGCAGTCGATATACTGTCCAGGGGACAGCAAAAGGTGCTAGTTAGTTCGATGAAAATTGCTCAGGGCTTGCTGCTTTCGGAGTCGCTTGATAGGAAATGTATTTTTCTGGTTGACGACCTTCCCGCCGAGCTGGATCAAGAGAATAGGACTGCATTGTTGTCTCAGCTAGTTGCGATGGGCGGACAGGTTTTCGTTACCTGCGTTGAAATTTCATCGATACTCGATAGCCTCGGCAAGGGGGCTAAACTGGCAAAGTTCCACGTGGAACGTGGTACAATAAGAGCTTGATTTTTAGCAAAATTATCCGATATTAAGGGGAAGGCAAGCGATAGTGTTTGCTAACAACGCCCTGGAGTAGAAGCATGAGTGAACAGTCCAACAGCGAATATAATTCCGACAGTATCAAGGTCCTAAAGGGCCTGGATGCTGTTAGGAAAAGGCCCGGCATGTACATCGGCGACACCGATGACGGGACTGGCCTACATCACATGGTCTTTGAGCTAGTTGATAACTCGATCGATGAAGCACTAGCAGGCCACTGTGATGAAGTGAAAGTGACTATTCACATTGGCGAAACAGTCACCGTCGCTGATAACGGGCGTGGTATACCCACTGAAATGCACAATGAAGGCGTCTCGGCAGCAGAAGTTATCATGACCGTGCTGCATGCCGGCGGAAAATTCGACGACAACAGCTACAAAGTATCCGGCGGACTCCACGGGGTGGGTGTCTCAGTAGTGAATGCATTGTCCGAAGAGCTAAAACTGACGATTCGTCGCGAGGGTAAGGTATACGAGCAAGATTACGCACATGGTGTGCCTCAGGCACCGCTTGCCGTAGTAGGTGAAACAACCACTACTGGCACGGAGTGCCATTTCAAGCCATCTACAGATACATTTTCGAATGTACAATTTCACTACGATATTCTAGCGAAAAAACTACGTGAGTTAGCATTTCTTAACGCTGGAGTATCTATTAGGCTTACCGATGAGCGTTCCGGGAAAGAAGACGTTTATAAATACGAGGGTGGCCTTAAAGCCTTTGTTGATTATCTGAATAAGAACAAGGTTGCCGTGAATAAGGTGTTCTATTTCAGTTCGGAACGGGAAGAGGATGGAATTACCGTCGAGGTAGCATTACAGTGGAATGACTCCTACCAGGAAAACATATTCCCCTATACAAACAATATCCCTCAGCGTGATGGCGGAACCCACCTCGCTGGTTTTAGGGGCGCACTGACTCGAGTTCTGAAAAGTTATATTGACAAGGAGTTGGCAACTAAAAAAGGTAAAGAAGTGGTCACTTCGGGAGATGATGCCCGCGAAGGCCTAACCGCGATCATTTCAGTGAAAGTACCTGACCCCAAGTTTTCATCGCAAACCAAAGACAAGTTGGTCTCCTCTGAGGTGAAAACCGTCGTTGAGCAGGAAATGGCGTCTCACTTTAACGATTACCTGTTAGAGAACCCTCAAGACGCTAAGCTAATTGTTGGAAAGATGCTTGATGCAGCGCGCGCTCGAGAAGCAGCACGCAAAGCAAGAGAAATGACCCGGCGCAAAGGCGCGCTTGATATTGCAGGGCTGCCCGGAAAACTCGCGGACTGTCAGGAAAAGGATCCCGCTCTATCCGAGATATATATAGTGGAGGGTGATTCTGCGGGAGGCTCTGCAAAACAAGGACGTAACCGCAAAAACCAGGCTATTTTGCCGCTCAAGGGTAAGATTCTGAATGTAGAGAAGGCGCGTTTCGATAAGATGCTTAGCTCTGCCGAAATCGGCACAATGATTAAGGCGCTTGGCTGCGGTATTGGCAATGAGGAATTTGCACCAGAAAATCTTCGCTATCACAGCATTATTATCATGACGGATGCTGACGTCGATGGCTCGCATATTAGAACCTTGCTGTTAACATTCTTCTTTAGACAGATGCGCGAGTTGGTCGATCGCGGGCATATATTTATCGCGCAACCCCCTTTATACAAGATACGAAAAGGTAAGCAGGAACAGTATCTGAAGGACGATATAGAGCTGGCGGAATACCAAACTCAAATTGCACTCGAAGGGGCGAGCCTTCATGTCAATGCTGAGGCACCAGGTATTGCGGAGGACGCGCTCGAATCACTGGTTAAAAAGTACAACAACACTTACGCAATCATTAGCCGGCTTGCGAGGCTCTATCCCACGGAGATTCTCGAGGCGATGATCTTCACCAGATCTTTGCCAGAGGAAGATTTAAAATCCGAAGAAAAGGTGAGCGAGTGGACAAAGGAGCTGGCTGCAAAGTTTAGCGAGATGCACCCTGGTGTAAGTGCTAACTATATCCTTGGGACCTTTAAAAACGAGGAGCGGCAGATATTCCTGCCCGAAGCGCGATTAAGACTTCATGGCCTAGAAAAGTTATATGGGTTTAGCCGAGACTTCTTTCATTCAGGCGAATACCGAACAATTACGCAGCTCGGTGAGACCTTGGATGGCCTGATAGAAGAAACCGCCTTCGTAAAACGTGGCGATAAAACCGAACAAATATCTTCGTTCGCCCAGGCAATGGAATGGCTAACCAACGATGCTATGAAGGGTCATTACCTGCAGCGCTACAAGGGCCTGGGAGAAATGAATCCAGATCAGCTTTGGGATACGACGATGAACCCGGAAACCAGGAGAATGTTACAGGTGACGATCGAGGATGCTATCGGTGCAGATCAGTTGTTTAATACTCTAATGGGCGATCAAGTAGAACCGCGAAGGGAATTCATTGAAGAAAACGCCCTTGCTGCAGAAAATCTAGACATTTAGCTTAGGCTATTCGTATAACAAGCACAGCTAGCACAGTAACTTCGTGCTAGCTGATGTCATCCACAGTTTGTCGAATCCAATTCTCTACGTCGATCGTAAGTTCGCTGGCATCACGCCCCCGACGAGGCATTCGCTCGCCAATCACCACAGTAACTGTGCCAGGGCGTTTTAGAAATTTACGTGCGGGCCAGCAAAACCCGGCGTTATGCGCGATAGGAATAATGTCGGCATCGGCCGCTACAGCAAGCTTAGCCGCACCCCTGGAGAAGCGTTTAACCGAACCATAATCAGAGCGACTGCCCTCCGGGAACACAATAACGGAGTTACCAGATTGGATTCTGTCGACACCCTGAATCAACAACGACTTGCCCGCCTCCCGAGGCTTACTTCTGTCTATGGCAATAGGCTTGAGCAGTCGCATAGACCATCCCCAAAAGGGAATATTAATCAATTCCTTCTTGAGAATAGGAGAGACAGGAAACACGAGTTTATAAAAAAGTATTGTCTCCCAACTACTTTGATGGTTCGCGATGATGACGGCGGGTGTTTTTGGCAGATTCTCTATGCCAACAATCTTGTACTTCACACCGCAGCAAAAACGTAGCCATCCGAGGATGAAGTCACACCATATAGCTGCAAAAACATGACGGCCCTTAGGCGGTAGGACGGGAAACAATAGGATAAAAAAAATTGAAAGAAAAATCGTAACTGAGTAATAACCAACATAGAACAGAGAAGACCGAACACCTATGAGGATTCTAGACATATTCCTGCGCATCCAAAATCCCAACTACAGCACTAGAGAGATCATCAAACACTCGAACATCATTTGCGGCCTCTGATAGTAGAGATCGTTCTGTAATCAGGCCCTTACCGGTACGGACTAGAACAGGGTAGCAGCCAAAGGCTCGAGCTGCCTGAATATCTTTCAAGCTATCACCAATGAAAAAGCTTCCCTCGAGTTGGCATGAAAACTCTTTCTCGATCTGTTCGAGTAAACCGGTCTTCGGCTTTCTGCATGCACAATTGTCAATGGGGAGATGGGAACAATAAAATACACCATCGATACTACCGCCCGCTGCTTCAACCATAGAACATAGCAAATGATGCATCTCAGATAGCGCTTCTTCATCGAAATAGGCGCGGGCGAGACCAGATTGATTCGTAGCAATGGTAACGGTGTAACCCGCGTTAGACAATTTCGCGATCGCCTCGATACTTCCCTCGATGGGAATAAACTCTTCGGCAGACTTGATATACTCGTCAGAGTCCTGATTGATAACGCCATCCCGATCCAGCACAATAATCTTCATGGCCGCTTACCTTGGTAGAATCGATCTAGCTAGAATGCAGATAGGAAATATCGGCAGCTCGGAGAAATATTGCACGCAGGCTTTGCAGCAAGGCGAGGCGGTTATTCTGAACGGCCTGGTTATCACACATGACGAGCACATCGTCGAAAAAGCGGTCGACAGACTCTTTAAGTTGAGCCAACTGAGCAAGCCCGGCCGTATAGTCGCCAGAATCAAATAAAGGTGCCGTGCTTAACTCTTTAGATTGTAGTTGATCGAATAGCTGTTTCTCGGCGTCTTCTTCGAAAAGGCTCTCATCGATACTGCCCGATAGTTCGGCGAGTTCCGACTTATCGAGTAGGTTCGAAACCCGCTTATTCGCGGCAGCAAGCGCTTCCGATTCTTCCAAAAGAACAAAATTCGAGACTGCCTGGACTCGTTTCGAGAAATCCAACGGCCGACGAGGCTTGAGCGCCATAACCGACTGGAAAACGCTACTGGAAACACCTTCATCCGCGTACCAGCTTCTAAATCTTTCCAACATGAACTCGAACACTTTCTCTGCAGTGCCGGTCTCGATATCGATGGAATCAAAACCACTAAGCGATGCTTCTATGCAAGCGAAGAGATCAAGGTCGAGTTTATTCTCCACCAATATTCGCAGTACACCGATAGCTGAGCGCCGCAGTGCGAACGGATCCTTCGATCCAGTTGGAGGCTGCCCTATGGCAAACAGGCCGACTATAGAATCAAGCTTGTCGGAAACCGCCAATACGCTACCGATTGGAGTAACAGGGAGATCGTCGCCGGCGTATCTAGGCAGATACTGCTCGTTGATCGCTACGGCGACCTGTTCAGCCTCACCGTCGTTTCTGGCATAATACGAACCCATTAGGCCCTGTAAGTCGGCGAACTCGCCAACCATATTACTTACCAGGTCGCACTTAGAGAGCAGCGCAGCTCTCTCGCTCTGTGTTTCATCTGCCCCGGTAGCGGTCGCGATGAACTTTGCGAGCTTTGCGACTCTTTCGCTGCGCTCAAAGACGGTGCCAAGTTTAGCCTGAAATACGACTTTCTTCAGCTGATCCAATCGACTCTCTAGTGAGGTCTGTTGATCTGTTTCATAGAAGAATTTTGCATCTGCCAGTCGCGGGCGAATTACTCTCTCATTACCTTCGATAACTTGAGAGGGGTCTTTACTACGAATATTACTCACAGTCACGAAATACGGCAGCAACTGATTTTCCTTGTCCAATAGGTAGAAACATTTTTGGTGCGACTTCATCGCGAGGATCAAGGCCTCAGCCGGGACGTCTAGAAATTCTTTATCAAACTGTCCGGTAAGTGCGACGGGATACTCAACCAAGCTTGTAACTTCGTCAAGCAAGGCCTCATCAACCACTGTACGGGCATTTAGCTTCTCTCCTTCTGCGACAATCGCATTTCGAATAATCTCTTTGCGTTTGGAAAAATCGGCAATTACGTTGCCAGGGTTTTCCAACTGGGACTCATAGTCGCTAGGTTTACTGATAAGAATTTTGCCAGGAAAGTGGAAACGGTGACCATAAGACTCAGCGCCAGAATTCACTCCCAAAATAGTCGATTTAATAACTTCCGTCCCGAGGAGTAACACCACCCAGTGTACCGGTCTAACGAACTCATTTCGGGATGCGCCCCATCGCATTCGTTTCGGAATAGGGAGCTTTGCTAGAGACGAGTCGACGATAGTAGGTAACAGCTCTTTTGTCGGCTTACCTGGCTCCGCCGATGAATAAGCGAGCTTTTCAACTCCATTCCTGTCTACTCTACTAAGGTCAGCTAAATCTACTTTACAAGTTTTAGCGAAGCCACTAGCTGCCTTAGTTGGATTCCCGTCGGCATCGAAAGCGGCTTTCACCGGGGGGCCGAATCTCATAGTAAGTTTGTCCGCCTGCTTTGTTTCCAGTTCGGATATTAAAACGGCCAACCGTCGAGGAGTAGCGAAGGACCGCACATCGCCATGGGCGAGGTTTTCCTGCTCTAAGCCCTCGACTATGCCAGTGCGAAAAGAATTCGACAGTTTAAGCAAGGCTTTAGGGGGAAGTTCCTCTGTGCCTATCTCGACTAGAAAATCTTGTTTCGACATGACTATTTTTCCAGAACTTCCTGACGGATGGCTTCGCTCGCCAGCGGAAAACCGAGCTGTTTGCGACTCTCAAAATAGGCCTCAGCTACGGACCTCGCCAGCGTTCTGACGCGAAGTATAAAGCGCTGTCGTTCTGTCACCGAGATGGCATTCCTGGCATCAAGCAGATTGAAATAATGTGAAGCCTTTAGCACCTGCTCATAGGCGGGCAGTGCCAATTTGGTTTCAATAAGCAGCTGACACTGCTTCTCACAATCATCGAAGTTGCGAAAAAGCGTATCGATGTCGGCGTGTTCAAAATTGAAAGCAGACATCTCGACTTCGTTTTGCTTAAAAACATCGCCGTAGGTCACTACGCCATTGGGACCATCCGCCCATACGATGTCATAGATGCTGTCGACACCCTGAAGATACATGGCGATTCGCTCAATGCCGTAGGTTATCTCCCCACTTACGGGATAGCATTCGAGGCCGCCAACTTGTTGAAAGTAGGTAAACTGCGTGACTTCCATGCCATTCAGCCAAACCTCCCAGCCTAAGCCCCAAGCGCCTAGCGTTGGCGATTCCCAGTTGTCTTCAACAAAGCGGATATCGTGTATCGACATATCGATGCCAATGGAGCGCAGCGAATCAAGATAGAGCTCTTGGATGTTCTTAGGAGAGGGCTTTAAGATTACCTGGAACTGATAATAGTGCTGTAAGCGGTTTGGGTTTTCGCCATAACGGCCGTCAGTAGGCCGGCGACAGGGCTGCACATAGGCAGTGTTCCAAGACTCGGGGCCAATGGCACGCAAAAAGGTCGCCGGATGAAATGTCCCGGCACCCACTTCCATATCGAGTGGCTGCATAATGACGCAGCCTTGGTCTGCCCAAAATTGCTGCAAGGCAAAAATAAGCCCCTGAAAGGTGCTAGTGTCTAAATTTTTGTTCACGCGTTGGCCGATTTGCTTGGATAGAAGTGAATGGTTAAGTTAGCTAAATAACTATAAAGTCAAAGGCTTGCAATTATCCTCGATTATCCGAAACTAATCTACCAGCAGCCGAATATGAGCAGAATTACAGAGTTAGCTTCGATTGTGTCTAATCTGAATTCATGCTTCCATTTGTAATTGCTCGCGCCCCCGGCGTGCCTTGAACGAGAAATCGCTATCGCTACTATTAAGTACTATTTCTTAGTTTGTTTCCTTTCTGTCACAGCAAGGCTGCCTTTGCGTCTCCTGCACGGATTAGCGTCTTTTTGGGGAACAATGTTGAATCAATTTCCGAATCGAGCCAAAGATACGACAATTAAGAACCTGCGAGCCTGTTTCCCAGACCTGGACGAAGAAAAACTCTCGGATCTCGCCAAGATGAGCCTAATAAGCACCGCATGTACAGCAATGGAGATGGGCAAATCATGGATGCTATCTCTCGACGAGACGTTCTCCCTGATTAAAGAGACAGAGGGATTTGAAGAGTTTCTGCGAGTGGCGGAAGGAAATAAGGGAATAATACTCTTAGCGCCTCACCTCGGTAATTGGGAAATCTTTGGAATGTATGCTGGCCAAAGTACCGCGTCTACATTTATGTATCAGCCGCCGAAACTACCCGCGCTAGATCGCTTACTGCAGCGCACTCGCTCAAGAGGCGGTATTAAGTTGGCGCCCACCGATCGCAAGGGCGTCTCTATTGTGCTCAAGGCACTACAAAAAGGTGAATTGGTGGGTGTATTGCCGGATCAAGTACCCAATGATGAAGGCGGAGAGTTTGCCGGATTTTTTGGAGAGCCAGCACTAACTATGACTTTGGTGAGTAAATTGGCGGCACGCTCCCAGGCAAAGGTATATTGCGGATTCGCTCAGCGACTGCCTGAGAGCGAAGGTTTTAAATTGATAATTCGAGAAGCAGACCAGTCTATCTATTCAGAAGACCTAGCCGAGTCGTTGCGTGGCTTAAACAAGACCGTAGAAGACTGTGTGCTTATGGCCGTCGATCAATACCAGTGGGAGTATAAGCGCTTTCGGCGACGACCGGACGGTAACAAGTTCTACTAGGTTTAAATGGGGAAAGTTGATTCAGCTAAATGTTCAGGTGCGTTAAGTTTGAAGAACGAGAAACGTTATCGCTTCCAAAACATAGGAGTAAAAAGCACTAACAAGGTAAATATTTCTAGCCGCCCCAGCAACATCGCAAAACACAGTATCCACTTTGCGGTCGAGGGAAGATCGCCGTACGTTATCGCGACACTTGCTAGACCCGGCCCAAGGTTGTTAATGCATGCTCCGACTGCGCTGAAGGCGGTAATGATATCGAGGCCAGTAGCGAGTAACGCCAAAAGCATAACCATAAATGCCATGACATAAACCGCGAAAAACCCCCAAACAGATTCTACGATGCGATCAGGAACGGGTTGGCCGCCGAGCTTTATCGGTATGACAGCTCGCGGGTGTATAAGCCGTTGCACTTCTCTGAAGCCCTGTTTAAAAATTAGAAGGATTCGAATAACTTTCATGCCGCCACCGGTTGACCCTGCGCAGGCGCCGATGATCGCGGCATAGAGGAGCATGTAGGGAAGAAATAGAGGCCAGGAATTGAAATCGGCCGTGGCGAAGCCAGTGGTTGTAGCCAGGGAAACTACTTGAAAGACTCCCTTGATAGTCGCTTCAAACAGATTCGAATACACGTCCGTAAAATACAGCACTGACACCGTAACTACCGAGACTGATACGAGAATGAATGTGTAGAACTGAAATTCCGAGTCTTTAAGATAGTGGCCTATTCGTCGCCTCTGCCAGGCAGTAAAATGCAGCGCAAAATTCACTCCTGCAATAAACATGAATACGATCGCGACTAAATCCACGGCGGGATTATCGAAATAGCCGAGGCTGAGGTCATGGGTAGAAAAACCCCCGATGGCAACCGTAGTAAAACTGTGGCTGATCGCGTCGAACAGGTCCATTCCCACAAACCAATAAGCGAGAGCACAAACCACGGTAAGTGTGAGGTAGATATACCAGAGCGCCTTTGCTGTTTCGGCGAGGCGGGGCACTAGCTTATTGTCCTTCACGGGGCCTGGACTCTCTGCGCGATAAAGCTGCATCCCGCCGATACCGAGCATTGGCAGTAAGGCCATGGCCAGAACGATGATGCCCATGCCTCCAAGCCATTGCAGCTGCTGGCGATAGAATAGAATCGATTTAGGCAGCTCATCCAGCCCCGAGATTACCGTGGCACCTGTCGTTGTAAGGCCCGAAAGGGATTCGAATACGGCGTCAGTAATCGACAAGTCCACCGCAGAAGAGAAGATAAACGGCAGGGAGCCGGCCGTGCCCAGTACTGCCCAGAATAGGGTAACTACTAGAAACCCATCTCGGGTTCCGAGTTCGGCGCGAGATCTAATAGTCGCCAACCACATCAATAAACCGATACCGAAAATAATGAAAAGTGAGCTCGAAAATACGCGCGTCATGCCGTCGTCATAAATAAACGACACGATAAGCGGCGGCAGATTGCCTAATATGCTGAAGAGCATAAGCAAGATGCCGAGAATTTTTACAATAATTGAAGCGTGCATAATTTTTGCTTTTAGAAAAAGCTGAAGCCAACCTGGAACAACCGTTCAACTTCGGGAATGCGTTTGCGATCTACCAGGAACAGGATCACATGATCATCGGGCTCAACAACGATGTTGTCGTGCGCAATCAACACTTCATCGTTTCTGACTATGGCACCGATCGTAGTGCCTTCGGGGAGATCGATATCTTGAATTGCTCGGCCCACGACTTTAGATGAAGCCTCATCGCCGTGAGCGATAGCCTCCATAGCTTCGGCTGCCCCTCTTCTGAGGGAATGCACATTAACCACGTCGCCACGTCGGACGTGGGCAAGCAGGCTACCGATTGTCGCCTGTTGAGGAGAAATGGCGATATCAATATCACCACCTTGCACAAGGTCCACATAGGCTGGATTGTTAATAAGCGCCATCACTTTCGTTGCACCAAGCCGTTTGGCGAGTAGGGATGACATGATGTTCGCTTCATCATCATTGGTGAGCGCAAGAAACACATCGGTGCTGGCTATATTTTCTTCTATCAATAGATCACGCTGAGAAGCTTCACCGTTCAGAACAATCGCGTGGTCTAGTTTTTCCGAAATATAGGTGCAGCGAACAGGGTCTCTTTCAATAATTTTAACTTGATATCTGCCTTCAACTTTCTGAGCCAGGCGCATGCCGATATTTCCGCCTCCGGCAATCATCAAGCGCTTATAGGGTTTATCCATGCGTCGCAATTCACTCATGCACGCTCGAATGTCTTTCTGAGCAGCAACGAAGAAGACTTCATCGTCAGCTTCGATCACCGTCGAGCCCTCAGGAATTATCGGTCGGTCCTTGCGAAAGATGGCCGCCACTCTCGTATCTACCGAAGGCATGTGCTGGCGCAGTAATCGGATCTCCTGCCCCACCAGAGGGCCACCATAGTAGGCTTTCACCGCTACAAGTTGCACCTTGCCATCGGCGAAGTCCAGCACCTGCAGAGAGCCAGGAAGATCTAAGAGGCGCTCGATGTCCTGGGAAACGATTAGCTCCGGGCTGATTACCGTGTCGACGGCGATGCCATGTTGGCCGAATAATAATTTATCGCTCTTTAGATAAGAAGCCTCGCGGATTCGGCAGATTTTCTTTGGCGTCTGGAACAGTGAATAGGCGACACGACAGGCGACCATATTAATCTCATCGCTCTCGGTCACCGCAATGATCATGTCTGCATCATGACCACCCGCCTTCGTTAGGATATCTGGTAGGGAGGGATGGCCGGGTACTGTCCCGATATCGATATGGTCTTTCAGTTCGCGCAATTTCTCCGCGTCTTCATCGACCACCGTGATGTCGTTTGCCTCACCTGCCAACGTTTCGGCGAGAGTGCTGCCAACCTGGTTGGCGCCGAGGATTATTATTTTCATGCGGGCCTTACATTTTTGATCGAACGTACGATTCTAGAAATTCTACTGAGGCTCTTTTCTAAGTACGCAGTAGAAGAAACCATCAGGGCCTAAGCTTGTGCCGGGCAGAAGCTGCCTTCCAAGCGCACATTCTACTCCCCAATCGGCTGATATGGCTTCATGTTTAGCGCTATCCGTAGATTCCAGAAAACCTTTGATTATCTGCTCGTTCTCCTGCCGTAGCAGAGAACAAGTGGTATAGACCAAGAGGCCGCCAGGCTTTAGACATGCCCAGAGATTCTTCAGCAGTTTGGCCTGAATCTTAGTGAGTTCCTCGACCTGTAGCGGCTTTCTGAGCAACTTGATATCAGGGTGTCGCCGTATCACACCCGTCGCCGAGCAGGGGGCATCAAGCAGTATGCGATCGAACGCCTTTCCATCCCACCAGCCATTAACATCACTGGCATCTGCAGCTACCAAATTCGCGCTCAGCCGCAGTCTTTCCAGGTTCTCCTTGATCCGATCCAATTTCGTCTGGCTCATATCAATAGAGGTCATGCTTGAAAGTAAGTGTTCACTTTCCAGGATGTGACAGGTTTTTCCTCCAGGCGCGGCACAGGCATCGAGGACGCGCAGTCCTGGCTCGAGTTCCAGCAATTGCGTAACGAGTTGCGAGGCTTCATCCTGGACGCTCACCAGCCCTTCATCGAAACCAGGCAGCTCACTCACGGCCGCCGGTTTGTGAAGGTACAAGGCAGTGTCTGCCAAGGCCCCAGCAGTAACATCGAAACGAGCAGCCTGCAGGGTTTCCATATATTGGTTCCGCGTGCACTTAGCGAGGTTGACCCTTAAGGTCATGGGTGGGCGTTGGTTACTGTTGTTGAAAATGGACGACGCCTGTTCGGGCCATTGCAGGGCTACTTCGGACTCTAACCATTCGGGGAAGGCCAGGGATCGATCGCTCTCACCGGTTTTCAGTGCTCGCTCCAATTTGACCTTCCCTCGCTGATAGCCACGCAGGACGGCGTTTACCAGACCCTTTGCCCAGGGCTTCTTGAAAACCGCTACGGCGGAAACGGATTCATTGATGACGGCATACTCGGCTACTTCCAATTCGCGCAGTTGATAGAGTGCGCAGATCATCAAGCATTTGATATCCAGATCCTGCTTTTTAAGAGGTTTATTGAGCAATTCATTCAGCAGGATTTCAAGGGCAAAGTACCAGCGGCAGCAACCATAGCTACTCTCCTGGATTAGACCGAACTCGGGATGATCTCGATAGTTGTTCAACTGTGTAGTGAGGGAGCCGCGATCGCTAACCAGGGCGCAGAGGATCTTTGCAACAATGGCTCTGCTGTTGTTCTTGTTCATCGAGGGTCGGGTGGAACGAAGGCAAACGTTTTGCCAACAGCAAACAATTCTGGACGTGAGTTATTGATATCTCTTACCGAGGCGGGATTCTTACCAGGAAGCTGTATGCGGGTAATATCAATCGCTCCTGAACCGCATCTCACGGTAAACGCCTCCTTGCTGCTTCGAACTATTTGACCAACGGGAGCGTCCTGTGTCTCCAAAGAGATAGACCCTTCAAGGATTCGGAGCCGTTGATCGTCAAAAATAGAATAGGCTGGATTCCTGCCTATGCCCGCTCTGATTTGCCGATCTATGGTTTGGGGGTCGCAGTTCCAATCGATGAAGGCCTCGGACTTATCCATCTTCGCAGCATAGGAGCTGTCTTCGTCGTTCTGCGCAGTAGCGCTATTCTGATATTCGTTGAGATTCGCGAGAGTTCGTAGCAATGCGGTTTGACCCGCTATTTGTAGCTTATTCTCAAGGTCGATACGGCTATCAGTAGTAGAAATCTCTACCAGCTCCCTGTCTAACATGGCACCGGTATCGAGTCCTTCGTCCATCTGCATAATAGTGACACCTGTTACCTTGTCGCCAGCTAATAGAGCTCGCTCAATTGGGGCGGCACCACGCCATCGTGGCAACAAGGAGGCGTGAACGTTCAGACAACCCAGTCGCGGTGTATCCAGTATAGATTTTGGAAGGATGAGTCCATAAGCGACGACGATCATTAAATCGGGACTCAATGAGGCTAGCGTCTCGGACTCAGAGATAGGCTTAAGGCTAGAAGGTTGAAAAACCGGTAACCCGTTTTCTACTGCAAGCTGCTTAACCGGACTGGCTTGCAATTTCTTGCCACGGCCCGCGGGCCGGTCGGGCTGTGTGTAGACGGCGACGACCTGATGGCCGCCATCTAGTAATGCCTGTAGCTGTGCAGCAGCAAAAGCAGGCGTGCCTGCAAAACAAATCTTTAATTTATCCATTAGCTCAGGCAGACTTCTTGTGCTCTTTCTCGAGCTTGCTGCGGATTCGTTGCCGCTTTAAAGTGCTGAGATAATCGACAAATAGCTTGCCATCGAGGTGGTCTATTTCATGCTGGATGCAAGTTGCTAAGATCCCCTCTGCAGGGAGTTCAAATTCTTCGCCTTTCCCATTCTTCGCCGTGATCTTTACCGCCCTCGGTCTGGACACAGTTTCATAGAAGCCTGGTACTGAGAGACAGCCCTCGTCATACTCTGCGAGCTCATCTTCAAGAATCTCGACTTGGGGATTAATAAATACTTGAGGTGTATCTCGATTTTCCGATACATCTATTACCAATAGGCGTCTGTGGACATTTACCTGGGTGGCCGCTAGGCCGATTCCCTCCGCCTCATACATCGTTTCAAACATATCTTCGATCAAGACTTCGAGCTTCTCGTCGAAAACAGTAACGGGTTCAGCTATTTTCCTTAGTCTGGGATCGGGAAATTCCAGGATTTGTAAAATTGACATAATCGCGACAGCCTGCAGGAATAAAGTGATTCAGTATGTGAACTGCTTCTAGTGATAATTATAGCGTATTGCTAACATATGAACTCAACGCTTTTTAGCGCGGAATACTAAGAATGAAAAATCAGGGAATCAGACAACTACTATTAGCGCTGGTCATTTGCATCGCGGGCCTCAGTACATTGATGTCTGCAAATGCACAAACGAGCATGCTGGTGGCGGATTATCCAAGTAGCTATGTTGTGCAAGATGGCGACACGTTATGGACTATTGCCAGCCAATTTCTGCGTAATCCCGAACGTTGGCCGGATATCTGGCAAGCGGATGAATACCTCGACAATCCGGATCTGATCTACCCGGGTGATACTCTGAAGTTAAGTATATTAGGCGGAACTCCACGGGTATTCGTGCAGCGTGGCGATCGAGAGGTGGCTCGGATATCCCCCAGGGTCCGTGTGGAAGCGCTACAGAGCGTTGAGTTCATATGTTAGCAATACGCTATAATTATCACTAGTGCGTCGAACTTTGGAGAGGCCCCACATGATGGTATTCGCCCGCGGTTCGTTCCTCATTGGTACTACTTCATTCGAAATCTATCGTATTGGTAAAACCTACTATGGCGAGGGCATAACAACCAAGCGTGCTTTTGGACTACTGAGCACAACTGAGGAAGAAGTTCTGGGAATAGAGATCGAATATCTGGGCTTTGCCAGCATCACGGAAAATATTGCGCCCGATATGCGCAAACTATTGATAAACAATGGTACCAAGGAAATTCGGGTTGGTGATCGCTTACTTATTAGGGAAGAGTCCAGTATAGATGCGACAATATTCCCGACAGAGCCGGCAACCGCCATGGCGGGACAAATCGTAGCCTTTCTCGGTGAAGAAACCCTGGCCTCGCAGCTCGATACAGTCGTCATCAATCTAGGCCTGCAGGATGAGCTTAATGTTGGTGACATATTGTCAATTCGCAAGGAAGGCACTACCATGGTCGATGAGCGAGAGCGCGCAAAGTTGACTCTACGACAAAGAATACAAACCACATTTGACCAGGAAAATCTCGTTATACCAGGTGAAGAGATAGGAACGCTTCTTGTGTACAAAATTTTCGATCGACTCAGCTACGCAGTTATTCTCTCCAGTACCGAGCCTGCCGAACTCTTCGACGACGTCGTTAGCCCCTAGTAAGGCCATCCTGCGCTTTTTCTACTAGACTGAAGTCTATTATCCATAGACTGGAGAAATTCTCTGCAAAGAGGGTTCTTCTGGTCTGTGTTGCATAAACACTCCGACAATCCATTGCTCACGGATGAACTATGGACCAGGCAATTTATCAGTACTATCTGCGTCTCATTCACAGCAAAAAGATACCCGTCCCAGTCTTCTCACGCCTGCTAAGGGAGTTCGGATCTGCACAGGAATTGTTTGCTTTATCACCACTGCGCTTGCAGAACCTCGGATTCGATGACGAGCAGATTGAACTCCTGCAGGACTCACGTGGGACCACCGAGAGACAGCGGCCAGTAGATGCAGCTTTGGAATGGTCAAGCCGCGAGCATCAACATCTACTGTGCTTTGAGTCTGAACACTATCCCAATCTACTTCGAGAAATAGATTCTGCCCCGCCATTGCTCTTCGTCCGCGGTTCGCTAGATGTCTTGAATGATAGATTCTTGTCAGTTGTAGGGAGCCGGAAGGCATCAATCTACGGCAAACGAAACGCCTATTGGATCGCGCGTGAAATAAGTAAAGCCGGGCTACATATTAGTAGCGGCCTGGCAAGCGGCATAGACACGAGGGCACACGAAGGCGCGCTGGATGGTGGCGGAAAAACAATAGCGGTCGTAGGCACAGGAATAGACAGGGTCTACCCAGCGAGAAATGAGGCGCTGGTGGAACGGATCGTAGGCAGTGGCGCAATGGTATCGGAGTTTCCTCTGGGTACGCCTCCTTATCCGAGTAATTTTCCAAGACGAAATCGAATTATCAGTGGCATGGCCGAAGGTACCTTAGTTGTAGAAGGAAATATGAGAAGCGGGTCGTTGATCACTGCGCGACTGGCGATGGAACAGAACCGAGATGTGTTTGCCCTGCCGGGGCCAATCGGCAGTAGCGGGAGTCGCGGCTGTCACCACTTGATCAAACAGGGAGCAAAACTCGTTGAAGAGCCTGGTGATATTTTGGAGGAGCTGGGTTTTGAAGCGAGGCTGTCAGAGCACGAGAGTGCTCAAAGTTATAGTGGAAAGGTAGGCGTTGAAGTTGCAGATAAGCGAGGATCGAGTGTGTTGAAGGCAATAGAGCAACAAGGCAGTCTTTTCGAGACAATTTTGAGTGAGTGCGAGCTCGAAATGCAGGAGCTAAATAGCGAGCTCATAAAACTGGAAGCTCAGGGCATAATTCAACAACAGGGCGGGCGCTACTTTCGGACGCCCGAATGAATTGCCAGGCAATGCTTGATAAATATTCGCTTGAGCTCACCCACCGTGGTTCGCGGCAAGTAGTGGCCGAAACCAACGGAGGATAGAGCCGGGCTATCAATAGGCCTGGATTTCTTGCATAGACTAAGCGTCTAAGGTAGTTTCCCCTTTTCGTCAATTTCTGGGATTTCATTATCATGAGCGGTCCATTTGTAGCTATCCTAATGGGGTCAGAAAGCGATCTCAAGATTATGCAATCTTGCGCAGATATCCTGAAGCAATTGCAAGTTAGCTATGAAATAAAAATTACCTCAGCTCACCGAACGCCGGCCGTCACGCAATCCTACATAGCCGATGCGCAGGAGCGTGGTTGCAAGGTATTTATCTCTGGCGCCGGCCTTGCCGCTCACCTGGCAGGAGCGACCGCGGCACACACAACCGTACCAGTTATTGGCGTACCTATAGACTCCGGCCCACTAAGTGGCCTGGATGCTTTGCTCTCGACAGTCCAGATGCCAGCAGGCATTCCCGTAGCTACAGTGGCTATTGGGAAAACCGGCGCAAAAAATGCAGCCTATCTCGCGGCACAAATATTAGCCCTAAGTGATGTTGAATTGGCTGAGCGGGTGAAGGCAGAGCGCGCCGCGAACGGTGAAAAAGTTCAGGCGCAAGACAAGGCTTTGCAGGATTCCCTTCGTTAAAAAGTGTTAACAATGGGCGGGACTTGCCCAATTAATGAGGAAGATTGCGTCGTGACTAAGCCAAATATTCAGCTAGCTTGTCGGCATCTTGAGCAGGGAAATGTCATCGCGTACCCCACCGAGGCAGTCTGGGGCCTCGGTTGCGATCCTGGCAACGAAGCCGCCGTATACAAGATCCTTCATCTAAAGAAGCGACCTGTGCACAAGGGACTAATCTTGGTCGGCGCAGATATAGCTCAATTTGAGTCACTTCTCAGTGAACTCACCGCCGAGCAGCGTAACTCTCTTGAGGCGTCATGGCCTGGCCATGTTACTTGGCTAGTACCAGACCCGCGGCAGCTAATACCTAGCTGGATTAAGGGAGAACATCAATCTGTTGCGATTAGAGTGAGCGCGCATCCACTTGTGCAGGAGTTGTGTGTCGCATTCGCGGGCCCCATTGTCTCAACATCGGCAAATGAGGCAGGCGAAGAAGAAATTAGATCTAGATTAATACTTGAAGAGAAGTTTGTAGGTAGTATTGACTACATAGTAGACGGCGAACTCGGAAAGGCGGAGAAGCCATCCGAAATGAGAGACCTTCTCTCCGGCAATGTCATACGCTGAGACCTGATCGAAAAAGTTTGGCAAGAGGAAACCACATTGAGATTGATAGAACCGAACGAGGTCAAAGAATTTCTAATTCAGTTGCAATCAAATATTTGCAGTCGGCTTGAAGAGTTAGATCCAGTATCGAATTTCCAGACCGATAGCTGGGACCGAGAGCGGGGCGGCTCGGGAATAAGCCGAGTGATTAGTGACGGTGAAGTGTTCGAGAAGGGCGGCGTAAATTTCTCTCATGTATTTGGCGACGCTATGCCAGCCTCAGCGACTGCTACCAGGCCCGAGCTTGCCGGTAGAGCATGGCAGGCGATGGGTGTCTCCCTGGTAATTCATCCGCGTAATCCTTATGTTCCGACATCTCATGCGAACTTCAGAATGTTTGTCGCAGAAAAAGAAGGCGAGGAGTCTGCGTGGTGGTTCGGTGGCGGTTACGACCTAACGCCCTACTATGGTATCGAGGAAGATTGTATTCACTGGCACCAGACCGCAAAGAACGCCTGTCAGGATTTTGGTGAAGAATATTACCCGCGCTTCAAGAAGCAGTGCGATGAATATTTTCAGATTAAACATCGACAGGAGCCCCGCGGTATCGGCGGTCTGTTCTTCGATGATTTCAATGAATTAGGCTTCGACAAGAGTTTCGATTTCGTTCAGTCCATGGCGAATAGCTATCTCGACGCCTACGTACCTATAGTGAGTAGGCGCAAAGATATTGCCTACACAGACCAGCAGAAGAAATTTCAGGAGTACCGGCGTGGTCGCTACGCCGAATTTAATTTAGTCTACGATCGAGGCACATTATTCGGATTGCAGTCAGGTGTTGGAAGAATCGAATCTATTCTTATGTCGTTGCCACCAGTCGTTCGCTGGATTTACGATTGGCAGGCCGAGAAGGGCAGTGAAGAAGAGAAACTGACCACTGAATTCCTTAAACCTCGAGATTGGGTTTAGTAATTTAAACCGAGTCACTAGTAGCATCCAAAAATTCAAGCGAAAAGGGAAACCCAATCGGTGTCTAACTACGCAGTCCTCGGCAACCCCGTTAACCATAGTAAGTCCCCTCTGATTCATTCTCGGTTTGCACAACAAACAGACCAGGACATGAGCTATACAGCAATCTCCCTTGAAGAGAACGAATTCGATGAGTTCGTTCGAAAATTCTTCGCCGATGGTGGTGGCGGGTTAAACGTTACGGTGCCCTATAAGGAAAAAGCGTTTGCACTGGCAGAATCTTGCTCTCCAAGAGCGATGCTCGCGAAAGCAGTGAACACCCTGTTTCTCGACGATCAGGGCAATATCTGCGGAGACAATACGGATGGTATAGGCCTGGTGACAGATATTCATCAGAACAATGGGGTAGCTCTCAAGGACTCCCGCGTACTTATCCTCGGTGCTGGCGGCGCAGTGCGGGGAGTTCTCGCCGCGCTTGTCTATGAACAGGTAGCTTCGATAACAGTCGTCAATC
>CAXBLN010000022.1:0-29786 GCA_963976555.1 uncultured Gammaproteobacteria bacterium | reverse complement strand
GTCAGTCGGCGAGTTGTGCCCGGCGACGTGATCATTATCCCAGGACACACTGCACATTTCTGGAGTGAGCTGGAAGGGGAGATCGAATACCTGATATTCAGGCCGGATCCCGGGAAGCGCTTAGAGCTACTTTGAATGGGTGGGGCGGACAGGGAGGAGGCCTAGCCGATGCCCACCATGCTGTCTACATAGAGTTTGATGGCGCTGAGCCCCTCTGTACCGATAGTTGTGAATTCCATGCTGCTGCGGAATTTAGAATTAACCTGCTCCGTATTGATGATACGGGCATAGACGTCGGTAGTTCTGTCGCTAAAGAGCTCCAGTGACAATGCCATTTTAATCTCGGAGGATTTGCCAAGCTTTACGGGAGTTTCCACGAGTAGTCCGTGATAGCTGATATCTACCACATTGCCGTGGAACTTCTCATCCAGAACGATCTTTCCAGATAAGTTTTGGAACACGACCGCCATGTTAGCTTTGATTCTAGGGCTTTTGCGGCCTTCACGACGCGGTACTACCATGGTTCTTGGTCGTTCGGTCGAGAATAGCTCATAGAGGTCGACGGCGTCTCGAGCGCCTTTGACTTCAACTCGATTTGGTGAACCAACCTCGATAAACTCCTTGGTGAGTTCGTAGGTGTTCTCGCTTATCAGAATCTGCCCTCGCAGACAGTGGGCCTCAATGCGGGAGGTCAGGTTAACCTCGTCTCCTATAATGGTGTACTCGTGGTAGTGTACAGAGCCGAGGTCGCCAACAACCACTGAGCCAGTGTTGATTGCGATGCCGACGAATAGATCGGGCATGCCCAGAGATCGGTTGATATCGTTGAGTTTACTCATAGCCGCTTGCATTTCCACGGCACAGGCTATAGCGTTTTCTGCATCGGTTTCGCGTTCTTTGGGGAATCCGAATACGACGAGGATCGAGTCACCCATCAATTTGTCTATGGTTCCACCGTAGTTCGTGATTATTTCTCCCATGGCATCGAAGTAGCGGTTAAGCATCTGTACGACGTCGGTTGCGGGATAGGATTCGGCGATACCTGAGAATCCACGAATATCTGAGAGTAAGATTGTGATGTTCTTCGTTAAGACGTCTCGCTCTGGAAATCCGGCGTAGACTAGAATCTCTGAAAGCCGTTCAAGCACTTCGTCTTCGCGTTGATTGGAATCATTCAACAGGCCATCATCTCTTAGGGTTTGAAGGATGTGCTGCGCTGCTTCGCTGGCGTTGTGCTGATGTTTAGACATTGCTGCGGTCGATTCTCGCGATCACGTTCTAATCAATTGCTTGTAGGGAGATTAGTATACCGGTTGTGCAGAGATTTGCTATTGGCCTCTCCTTCGCCGCGTCGCGTATTTCATGCGAGTTGACAGTTCAGGAGAGGCTATAGCGATGCTGTGCTTAGCGTGGCACGTAAGGACTACCGAGGATGTGCTCAGGATTAGCGTCAGAGCGTGGAGTCAATTTTTGCGGACGACCGGCTTGATTGTCCGTCCCATAAAGATTGCCATCCTCGTCGACTGATAGAGAGTGCATTTCAATCCAGCGATGAGGCCCCTCTACAGGTAGGTTCCAAGTGTATTTCCTACTACCATCCAAATTGAATTGAACGATCTTCGGCGGGTTGAGGTCGGTAACCCAAGCGCTATCTTCGCTGACCAATATATCTAGTGGCATGCCCAGGTCTGACCACGTAGCTACGTGCTCATAAGTCGGATAATCGCTAGCCCCTGGAGACGCCGTTTGCTTGAAATTTTGAATCCTTAGAAGGTCGCGATCCAAAACGAACAAGTTACCTTCTGGACCCATAGCCAGCGCATGGACGCTGGCGAATTGCCCAGGGCCCTCACCGGTTTCACCAAATTCAGATCGATAACTGCCGTCAGCATTGCGAACGACTATGCGATTGTTCCCGCCTAAGCCATCAGCTATAAGGAATTTTCCATCGGGAAGGAAGGCAACGTCCTGCGGCTGATTGAAATGATATTCATCTTTGGCGGCCACGTTCTTTTCGCCCAGGGTCATCAGCAATTGCGAGCCGTCGTTTGAGAAGACATAGATAATGTGACCTGTTTCATCAACGAGCCAGAGTCGCTTCTCAGGATCGTAGGGGCTCATGCGTATTCTGTGCGGCCCCGGGCCGTCGGTGCCGGCGAACAAATGATCCCATTGGTTCCAGACTTCCAATAGATTTCCTTCACTATCAATGACATAGATGCAATTCTGCCAAACCCTGCCGCGCCCTCGCAGAACGTTCCAGCCTAGGGAGCCCGCGAAGCTTGTGTACTCAGGTGGAACGGGGCTGGGTAGTTGTGTCTCGCCACGCTGTAGGACGAATATACGGTCTTTGGACTCCACGTAGACGCCAGAAGTGCCCCCCCAAGACAGGCCATCCGCGGCGAACGGCTGCATCCAGGTCTCGGTATTAAAATCATAGGGGCTCGGTCCAATAGGGCCTGAGTCTTGTGCAAACACTGGAACTGTCAGTAGTTGGATGAAAACTACGCTAATGAGTATTTTTCGGAATGGCATGGTCTAAAGAACTCCCCCGCATGGCTTGTATGGTGATTTTTATCGGTAGCGAAATCTAACACCTGCCAACACGCAATTGAAGGACTAATTTTCGAGGCGATTATCTCCATGTGCATTGTCAGGATTGCATGAGCGAGAGTTAGATCGCTCGGCGAAATGTCGACATGTTCAGCAACAGGAGTTAGCATTCGACTACTCACAACGATAGGTATTGCGGCTGTTCTGCTGATTAACGCTATGTGATGTCAGGATTGGAAGCCTGAATTGGAACTAATATGCACAATGTGAAGGAAATCGTAAAAGCCGTGAGAGACGCGATGGTCGCCTGTCTTTCAGACCTCGTGTCGCAGGCCTTGGCGGACGCTAATATGGCCATTTCAAATGAGGCCGCAAGCAAGCGATCGCGTGACCTGAATTTAATTAATGAGCGTGAAGCCGTATTGAAGCGCTTCGCAGCCAACATTAGTGACAACTTCGACGGACTTACCGGTGTCGTTGCGAATAAAATCAATGTCCTGGATTATGCGAGCCTTAGTCTTGTCGAAGAGGCGGATCTCGAGGCAATCATTGCGATGGAAGGTATGATTTCCCACGCGAGGAACTGTGATATAAGTCAGTATCTTAGCTTTACTACGCGCTTGGACTCGCTGTTCTATGGGACGCGCATTGATGAATCCAATAATCCCATGGACCCGGAGCAACTTGGCGAGGCCTTCAGAGAGTCTCTTCGGCCGCTCGGTATGACAGCGCTCGAGCTACTTATAAGTTATAGAAAATTTAACAGCAGCGTGTTTCACGACCTTGAGAAAATACTCAAGCAAGCTAATAGTGTATTGATCGATCATAAGGTGCTTCCTGATCTTGATATGGCTGCCAGGAGCCGAAGCGAACAACGGAATAAGCGCAGCGCAAGGCCGCAGAAGATCGACCCAACAGATCGCGCCTTTTCTTCTCAGTCTGCAGGCCCCGCGAGTGCTCCAGTAGGCGATCAACAGCTGCTATCCCTTATGCAGAAACTCCTGCACAGCAATTCGGGCGAGGTAAATAGCCTGCAAGCGCCAAGTGCGCCACAAGCCTCTGTCAATGCAGTGAATTCTGGTACAGAGGGCATGATGGTAGGCAAGCAAAAATTGGAAGTTGTGGCGAACGACCAATTGCTAGCTCTATTGAATAGATTACAGCCAGTTTCGATAGCGACAGGCACTGCGCCATCCGAGTCACAGAATCTGAGAGAATCCGTAGACACGCTCTTGGAACAAGAAGCCAGCGCAGATACTCTGCCTGCGATAGATAGCCAGTCGTCCGACATTATCAATTTAGTTACCATTTTCTATGAGGAAATCTGGAACGACAGAACCGTGCCAATTCCAATCAAGGAGCTGATTGGTCGAACGCAGATAACGATACTGAAGATTGCCTTGAAAGACCCTGGCTTCTTCGATTCGGCGGATCACCCTGCGCGTGAGTTTCTGAATGAAATTGCTATTGCGGGAATAAGCTGGACTGGATCCGTGAAGCTCGATGAGGAGCCCTTATACGACAAGATGCAGGAACTGGTAAGTAGTGTTATTCGCGAATATGACGGAGATCTGCTTGTCATTGAGAGGCTGCTGGCGGACTTCATAGATTTCAGGAGCGTACATGCTGCGTCTATCAGTGAGAATGAGCAGCAATTGGTGAATGAGGACGAGCGCAAACACCGGCTACATGAAGTCGAACAATATGCGCTACATAAGATCGAAGAACGCATCCTGGATGTAGGCATCGATCCTTTTGTCACAGCTTTTCTGCAAACCTATTTTCATAAGTTTGTAGTGCAGGTCGTGCTCCGCGAAGGGCCCGGTGGTATAAGCTGGCGGCCAATTATGAATACTATCGATGTGTTGCTATGGACTGTAAGTACGGAAAAAACTGAAGGCGACCTGCAGCGATTCGCAAAGGTCAACCCGCGCCTCTTGGTCAACCTCGGTAAGGCTCTGGACGTTGCTGGAATCGAGAAAGAAGAAGCAGACGAAGCTCTCGAAAAGTTGAAACGTGTTCAAGAAGCATGCTTCAAGAAGCCTGTTACGGCCAACGAGGTCAGAGCGCAGACGCCGAATTCGGAGCCAGTCGCACAAGGAGCAGCGAGTGTCGATGCCTCCCTGCCCAAACTTCCCGATGACGATGAGCACTTGCTCGAAGTGGAGAAATATCCAATTGGCACCTGGCTAGAGTTTCAGGGGGAGGGGGAGCAAACTATTCGCTGCACCCTCGCGGCGAAAATAGTCACAATCGGAAAGTATATTTTTGTGAATCGCAGGGGCGTAAAGGTTGTAGAGAAATCTAAGATGGGGCTGGCGCGAGAATTGAAGGCAGGCACGGCAAAGGTGATCTGCGGGGCGCCGCTTGTCGATAGGGCGATGGAATCAGTCATCGCTAGATTGCGAAAAGTCGAATAGACCGTCAGTTTCGTGATGGTTAAACAGTAATTGATACTTAGTTAATTACTGCTGCACAGTTCGCCAACTATTCATAGTAATCCTCCCAGATATTCTTCGAATGATTGTGATGCCTATTCGCAGTAGCCCCTGACATGAGCATACTGTTAGCTCGACTTCTCGCTAAGCTGTGACAGGGTTAACCCTTTTACTAGTTTTAGCCTAAGAGAGTGTGAATTAGTCACACTCTTTTTTACGCAGATATACCTAATAATGAACCGTCACTCACAGAGTAGTCGGTGAACGATTAGGAGTTCTGATATGACAGCCTTACGCAGAAAAATCTCACTCATATTGGCAGTGATGTTGCTGTTGACCTCAGGCGCCGTTCTAGCGGGCCGTTCTACATTAAGCGATGGCTACCTCTCAGTTCCACGAATCGACATAGATGGATATGGCGCGATGGAACTTATTTTTCGTCTCGAGTTCGACCAGCAATATTTGCTAGTGTTAGAAGATGCAATCGAGACTTCAAGCGATATAGCAAATTCCGGTGTATTCGATCCGCTGCTCGGCAGCATAGAAATCGATGAGATCGAACTGCCAGGCGGTAAACTCTACTCGATTCAGCTGCTACTGATGGAGAGTGAGAATAGCTTCATTTTTTCCATCAATGATGCGGTGCACCTGAACCCAGATGCTGAGCCATTTCCTGATCCTGAAGAGTTCGAACCCTCGGCTGAGGCGCTAGCGCTGTATGGGCAACAGTGCAGCAGTTGTCATGGTGATGCTGGAACAGGGGTCGCGGGAAACCCCTCTCTAGCTGCATGCGCGAATTGCAGCAGCGCATCTGTCCTTAGCAGTTATATTCGAGACACGATGCCTCTGGGTCAGGCCACAACTTGTGATTCGGCCTGTGCCGATGTGCTCGCCGAATATATCCTCGGTGAATTCAATAGCAACAATCAGCAGGTTAGTGGCAAGACCATAGGCTTTATTCAGGCTATCTCCGATTCGGTAGCTCTGCGAAGAGCGGCCCAGCAACTCGTTGGTCGACTGCCCACGCTGGAAGAGTTCGGGTTGGTGACAAATAGTGGTGATACCGGCATGCGCCAGGCGATTCAGGGCATGATGAACGAGGATGAGTTTTATATACGTCTTTCGGAGGTATTCAATGATTATCTGCTAACCGATAAATACCATTCGCGAAACGGTTCTGAGGCAGCGATTGGGCTATTAAGCAAAGATGATTTCCCAAATCGCCGCTGGTTCGATCCAGGTAAGGATAATCGCGGTGACAATTACTCCTCGCTGAGACGCGCCACCAATGACGGTGTGGCACGAGAGCCATTAGAGCTGATCAACTTCATCGTAGCTAACGACCTGCCGTTCACCGAAATACTCACAGCAGACTATATGATGGTCAATCCATTCTCTGCCAGGACCTATGGAATACAGGGATTGGCATTCGAAAACCCGTCGGATGCAGGTGAGTTCCTACCCGCGCGACTGGAAGAGATTCCTCATGCAGGAATACTCACCTCACCGATGTTTCTCAACCGATATCCAACGACATCGACGAATAGAAATAGAGGAAGGGCAAGAGTCGTATTCGATCTTTTCCTAGATACTGATGTACTTGCGATTGAGGGTGTGCGTCCCGGTAATTCCGTAGATATAACAACTCCAGTGCCGACTATTAATAATCCTGAATGTTCTAAGTGCCATTCACTGATCGACCCTGTCGCTTCTGTTTTTCAAAATTGGAATCACAAGGGACAGTACCGGCCAATTCGCCTCAGTCGCTACGGTTGGTACGCAGACATGGAGCCGCGCGGATTCAATGGCGAGATCATGCCTTTAGCTGGAAATATTGATAGCTCTGTGCGTTGGTTAGCACAGCAGATCGCAACCGACCCGAAGTTTCCCAAGGCCGTTACCAGAATCATGGTAAATGGACTTACAGGGAAGGAGCCCTTATCTGTTCCGGATAGTAGCTCGAGTACGCAGACCGAGATCGATGCCTATATTGCGGAAAGAACATTGTTAAATGATATGCAGGCGCGCTTTGTGGAAGACGGTTTTCGCCTGAAGACTTTGATTACAGAGATAATGATGAGTCCTTATTGGCAGGCTGACGGTCTCTCGGCAGATGCAAATCCAATCGCTCATGCCAACACAGGTGCTAGCTATTTGTTAACGCCAGAGCAACTCGACCGAAAGATAATTTCACTATTCGGCTTCGAGTGGAGGCGCTCACTAGACAACTATTATAAGGATATTAATAGCAGTTCTACGTCGAAACTCAACAAGACCTTTCATCAGATCTATGGTGGCATCGACTCCGATAGCATTACTACTCGACTGAAGTCACCCAACGGATTGATGGGTGCTATGCAATTGCGCATGGCGAATGAATTGTCATGTTATGCCGTACCGCGAGATTTCTGGCTGCCCGAAGAGCAGCGGAAACTGTTTCGATTTGTCGATCATGAAATGAGCCCCTATGACGATTCTGGAGCTATTGATGAGTCGGTAATGACTCGGATTCGTCAGAACATCCAGTTTCTTCATGTCTATTTACTCGGCGAGGACTTGCCAATCGGCTCCGAGGAATTGTTGCTCACAGAGCAGCTCTTTATGGGGAGCCTGAATAGGGGGCGTCAGATAATACTTGCCAGTGGCGGCGAGTGGTCCGATATCGCGTTGCCTAGTGATTGCGATGTTACTAAAGACTTCAATGGCACCCAACTCTATGAGAAAGATCAAATAGATAACCGTCTAGTTGAAGATAGGCAGTATGTCATTCGTGCCTGGATGGCGGTCGTTGCCTATCTGTTGGCAGACTACAAATTCTTTTACAGCTAGACAGCAATCCGGTTAAGGTTTAAGGAGCGATACATGTATCGACGTCAATTTCTAAAATACTTGGGTAGTAGCGGGCTTGGATTAATGTTGCCGCCAGCATTATTAGCGCAGCAGGTAACCCCGGACAGATTTTGGATATCGGTAAACGCTGGCGGTGGCTGGGATCCGACATATTTTCTCGACCCTAAGGGAAACCGCCCTCGGCTAGACGGTCGAGGGCCGGTTAACAATTATTCGGTGAATGCGATACGCAGCGCCGGGAATATACGGTTTCCAGGATCCTATCCCGAAGACATCGATCCGCCAGATGCTAATTCTCCCGGTCATTTCGCTAATTTTTTTCCAAAGCATGCCTCGCGTCTCTTGGTCATAAATGGAATCGACACGCAGACTAATAATCACGACTCAGGTTCTCGATATGTTTGGAGTGGGAAGATCGAATCGGGTTATCCAAGCTTCGCCGCTCTCGCGGCCGCTTCCACCGCGCCGACGCAGCCATTGGCGTATATAAGCAATGGGGGCTACGATAATACGGCGTCTCTAGTAGCACCTGCTCGAATAGGTGAGGGACAGGTTTTTCAGCAATTGGCATTTCCGAACGCCAGTCGGCCGGACGAAGATGCCGAGCATCGGCGAGAGTATTTCGCACCCTCCATCTACGCTGAGATCGAAAAGGCACGTCAATCCAGGCTGCAGCGCTTACAGGGCAGGGCTACATTGCCGCTGAAGAAAAGCCAGATGGATGAGTTAATGATGGCGCGTGTTGGAGATAATAATCTGAATAGACTCGTGAGCCTATTACCAGACCGAGTATCCAGTGGCTTGGAGGGGCAGGCTGAAGTGGCGACGGCTGCCTTCGCGAGCGGCATCGCGGTAAGTGCAAATATGCATATGGGCGGGTTCGATACCCATGGCAATCATGATCAAAATCATAGTCGCCGACTGACTCAATTGCTAGAAGGGCTCGATCATCTATGGAGTCAGATTGAATTGAACAATCTACAAGACAAGGTAACGGTAGTCGTTGGTTCAGACTTTGGGCGCACACCCTTCTACAACGATAACAACGGTAAAGATCATTGGAACGTTACAAGCATTATGGCAATGGGCGCGGGGGTGCGCGGAAATCGCGTTATAGGCGCTACGGATGATCATGTAGAAGCGCTGAAGATCAACCCGCAGACATTGCAGTTAGACCCGAATGGGATAACTCTGACTCCTGAGCATATACATCTGGCATTGCGAAGCATGGCAGGTGTTTCGAGTTCATTGACTTCTCAGTTCGGTATTAGTGGTCCTGAGTTAAATCTGTTTTCCTGAGTTAGTTAACTGGTCGCTCACTATAGGCCTCGTGGTTTTGCAGGATTTGAGAAATTTCTGCAGGACTCATATAGGCTCCCCCACCTCCTTGTGCAGTGAAAGCGGTTGCCAGATTTAGCGTCATTCTTCCTCTAACGAACCTGGCATGGTCAAAACGCTGCCAACCAAGTCCATGGTCTATTAGTCGTCTGTCCGTAGCGCGTTCGAAATTTATACGACAATCGCTGAGCTGACACAGGGCGTCGCCCAATATGCCGAAGAATGAACGGTCCAAATAGTAGGCGGTATGAGCGAGTTCGTGGCCGATGATCCCGACCTGTGCATTAAAGGGTTGGTTCTTCAGCAGCAACGCCTCTCTCGAACCAACCAACTCATTATCGATGATGACCTGATAGGTCCGATTTTTTGCAGAGCGGTGCAGGCTGCTCCAGAGTGGGCGCGACGAGAGCGGGATGGACACGTCGTCGACAATAAAATTAATCTTGGTGTCACGCAGTTGTGGAAAGTGACTGAGGGCGAGCAGGGTTTGCAATTCGAAGCCCACAGGCAGTTTCTTATTGTTGCCGAATTGAGCCATTAGGCTTTCGTAGCGATTCAGTTCATCTTGCTCAACGTATTCTCTTGTATAGTCCTTTAAAAAGAACTCCTCCTGTGCAAATACGTTACTCAGTGCTCCAAGTAACGACTGCAGGAAAATGAATGTAAGAAAAGTCCCCACTCGCGTATTGGAATGAACAGCTTTTATTATGTGATGCGCCATGTCGGCTCCTTTGGACTACGGCTGCCAACATATGGCAAACCGACTTCACATTTCTTGCCCCTGACTTATAAAAATGTGCAGTGGGTCATAATTTGGCGAACAATTGCTAGGATAAACGGGTATTTGGAGTAATGTTATAAGCCTGTTTGAATCATTTGAAGAAAAATCCTATGAACAATGACAAACGAAATTTTCCACGAGTAGATCTCTGTGGTGAAGCAAATATCCGCTTAGCCGGTATCGTGAGGAATGGGACTCTGATGAATCTTTGTCCTGCTGGCATTCAAATCGAATGTCGTCATCAGTTGGTTGAACAATTAGCTAAGTTTAAGTCCGAGGCAGGCCTGTTTCCTGACTTCGAACTGGAATTCAGTCTTCCGGCGAGGGACCGAACTCCTCGGAAGATAAAGTCTACTTGTACTGTTTCTTATTGCCGTCGTCAACGCCAAGATAGCTATCATCTTGGCCTGAATTTTCAATCCTTGGCCGAGCAGGACGAGAAGCAATTGAGTGAATACCTTACTCACTCTGTTGCTGCCTAGTTACTTCTGGTCTATTCGAGTTGCAGCTACGCTGGACTCCAGAGGATGTCAGGGTTTCGCCGTAGTTTCCTCTATTGCAGTTTTCCATTCGTGGCGATATCTATTATCATAAGCCGCATGAAAACAGTCGCCGCTTTCCTACTATTCGCCCTTCTTAGTTCCTCGGTAATTGCACAGGGTCAGTCCTTCGCGGACTGGTTGGCGGAATTGCGCGCAGAAGCCGCGTCTCGCGGAATCAGCGATGCCACCCTCGCAGCGTTGGACGAACTGGAGGAACCGCTACCCAGAGTCCTCGAGCTAGACGGAAGTCAGCCTGAATTTGTTCAAACCTTTACCCGCTATTTGGGCTTGCGGGTAACCGCTGGCCAGGTGGAACGCGGGCAGCAGCTACTGGCGGAGCACGCAGTCTTGCTTGAGGAGGTCAGGCAGCGTTATGGAGTGCAGCCGCAGTATCTAGCAGCATTTTGGGCGATAGAGAGTAATTTCGGTAGTAACACCGGTGGTTTCTCCGTCCTGCAAGCTCTCGCGACCCTGGCCTATGATCCGCGTAGGGCTGATTTTTTCCGAGCACAAATGCTGACTGCCTTGCAGATCATTGATGATGGGCATATTTCCGCCGAGAGCATGAGTGGGTCCTGGGCGGGCGCAATGGGTCAATTGCAGTTTATGCCCTCAGTATTCTATCAGCATGGCGTAGATGGTGACGGCGATGGCAGGATAGACATTTGGAATAGCCTTCCCGATATCTTTCATTCGGCAGCCAATTTTCTCTCCAAATCGGGATGGAGGGGCGACGAACGCTGGGGCAGGGAGGTCCTGCTTCCCGATAATTTCGATTTCGCATTGGCCGGTACCAATACCCGCAAACCGCTCCAACAATGGCGCGACCTAGGTCTATTGCAGACCTCCGGCTCACCCATCCCCGTCGCAGACATGCAAGCATCTGTAGTGATCCCGGCAGGGGCTGAGGGGCCTGCGTTCCTGACATACGAGAATTTTAGAGTGACGCGTGTCTACAATACGCCGATTTTCTACGCGCTAACCGTGGGTCACCTCGCAGACCGATTCGCCGGTGGGCCGGCTATTCAACGGATGCCGGAGAACGAGCAGGCGATGAGCGTCGCTCAGGTACGAGAATTACAGGAATTACTCAATGGGCTCGGCTTCGATTCCGGTGAGCCAGATGGTCGCGTGGGTAGTCAAACCAGAAGTGCCATTCGAGCGTATCAAGAACAGCAGGGATTGCCGATGGACAGTTATGCATCGATAACCCTCCTGGAATCTCTGCGTAGCTAATACCCCCAAACTAAGGTTTACCTGAATGATGTTTGTTGCTAACAGGCTTGCCGTCTTGGCTTTTCGCAAGGCCTGCCCCTCATGTTAAATAGCGTCCCTATGAAGTCGGAAACTGACAGTATTTCTCTCCAGCGCTATCGTCGTATGGCCTGGATAACACTCGCCGCAGTCTATTTCTTAATACTGGTAGGCGCTAGCGTGCGTGCATCGGGCGCCGGCATGGGTTGTCCTGACTGGCCGACATGCTTTGGTAGTTGGATACCGCCAACTAGCGAGGCACAACTGCCGGCGAATTATCAGGAAATATATGCAGAGCTCGGCTATGCCGACACGCGCTTCAATGTGGTGAAAACCTGGACCGAATACGCAAACAGGCTGGTAGGGGTGAGCATTGGCTTCCTGATATTTCTGACGGCAATATACTCATTCTCCTGTCGGCGTCATGACCCCAATATTTTTAAAGCCTCTGTTGCCGCGTTCTTGATGGTTGGGTTTCAGGGCTGGCTCGGCGCCAAGGTTGTGGGATCTAACCTGCAGCCTGGCATGATTACCATTCACATGCTGATGGCTCTAGCGATCGTGGCTACATTGCTCTATGCGGTTGCTCAGGCACGGCGCGGAATAATGGCGTCTCAACCTGTCACATCGATCGATCCTGGATTTGAGAAATGGCTTTATATAGTTCTTGTCTTGACCGTACTGCAAGTAGCCATGGGCACTCAGGTTCGAGAGATGACGGACTTTATTCGCGAGTCGCAGGGAGAGGAATTGCGCTCAAGCTGGGTCGAAGCGATGCCCTGGTTCTTCTATGTGCACAGAAGTTTCTCGGCCGTCGTTCTTTTCGCAAATCTCTGGCTCGCGTGGCTCCTGGTGAGATCGCTGGGCTGGCAGCACACCTTGAGCCGGCTGACACTGGGAATGATCTGTATCATTGGTATGGCAGTACTCTCGGGCGCGACACTGGGACACCTCGGTATGCCCGCTCTGGTTCAGCCTACACATCTCTTGGCGGCATCACTGCTATTTGGCTTGCAATTCCTTATTTGGATGAGCTTTCGCCACTCGCGCGATGCTGCTTTGGATCGCACCCCGGCCGGTAACGACCCAGAATTAGTCAGCGTTAACAATGCGGCGGGGTAGGGAAGCCAGAAATGAGAAACAGAGAATTCGATATCGTAGTATTCGGCGCAACCAGCTTCGTCGGAAAGCTGCTCTGTAATTATCTGGTGAACGAATACACTGAGCCTAATCTAACCTGGGCCATGGCAGCGCGATCAGAAGCGAAACTGAGCGAATTGAAGGCCTCGCTTGGTCAAAAGGCCGATGTAATCCCAACGTTAATAGCAGATTCTTCAGATGAGCAAGCATTGCAGTCCCTGTGTGAGAAGACCGAGTTAGTCATCTCTACCGTAGGGCCCTACGCCCTCTATGGAGAATTGCTGGTTAGCAAATGTTGTCAGCTGGGAACCGACTATTGTGACCTGACGGGCGAGCCACAATGGATTCGTCGCATGATCAGTCGCTATGAAGCCGACGCGAAGCGCAGCGGTGCGCGAATCGTGAATTGCTGTGGCTTCGACTCTATTCCATCTGATCTCGGCGTGAAGTTCCTTCAGCAACATTCGAAGAGACACTTCGGAAATTACTGCCAGAAAATCAAGCTGCGGGTGAAGGCATTGAAGGGCGGTGCTTCAGGTGGAACGATCGCGAGCGGGCTAAATCTCTATAAAGAGGCGTCTGGCGATCCTGAAATCCGCCGAGAGATGCGCGACCCCTATTCCTTGTGCCCGCCGGGACACAGTTTTACCACCAGGCAGCACAACGTTTCAGTGGAATTCGATGAAGACTTCGAATCCTGGGCGGCTCCCTTCATCATGGCTTCCATTAATACGCGAGTAGTGCTGAGAAGTAATGCGCTGATTGACGGCTATTATGCTGAAAACTTCGAATACGATGAGGCCATGCTTACCGGCCCTAATAAGCAAGGTAAAAGAACAGCCAAGAGGATTTCGCTGGGGACGCAAATTTCGATGTATGCTATGTCCCTCGCGCCCCTGCGTTGGCTAGCGACACGGTTTTTCCTGCCAAAGCCGGGAGAGGGTCCCAGTCCTGAACAGCAGTTGAAAGGCTTCTACGATCTTCGCCTGCTGGGAAGTACGCCTCGTGGAGAGCAAATACGGGTTAAAGTAAGCGGTGACCGAGATCCAGGCTATGGATCTACAGCGAAAATGCTGGCACAAGCTGCCATTAGTCTGCGCCGTGATGTCGATGCAGGAGAGGTAGGTGGTGGTTTCTGGACTCCGGCAACGGCATTTAATGATAGGTTACTATCTCGCCTGATCGAGCATGCCGGTATGAGTTTTGAGTTAGAGTCGACTTCTCAGGCAAGGATTGCAATCGAGCAGTCGACAGTAGTTTCCGTGTCCGACCTGAACCCTTCAGAGTAGCTCTCCCTCGCTTAATTGAACCGTCCTCGGGACTCAGCAGTTCCTGCATATGATTAGCCAGTGTCGCCGGTAGCAGCCATTTCTCGGCATCTGCGTTAGCGCAATTGCCCACTTGCTAGTATATCTCCCAAATTAATGTCACTTCGCCTGAGAAAAATAACTTAAAAACAGTGCCTTAGAAGACTGGCACAGAAAGTGAATAGTATTGCCTCGTTGAGATTCGCGGCAGCAATCTGGCTCTGTTTTGGGTTGGGTTGTAGTCGTTGTAACTAGTTCGGGGCTCGTGGCGTCTATGTTCTATGTTTGCATGAGAATTTTCGGAATTTCGCGATGATTTGAAGAACAGGTTTTTGCGCTTGGTTCGGGTTACGAGTTCGCTTATAGCGAATTCGTAACCTGGCCTTTTTTAGGGCTGAATCGAAATATTGCTTGCCAGTCACTGGCGATTACAGGCTAATGGAGTATCAAGATGGAATTTCATGCGCATCGGGAGATGAACTCGCAGAGGATCGGCACGATGGGAAGACTATGGCGACAGCTACGTAAATTAATTGTGTTTCAAATAAAACTGTATGTAGATGCATTCAGAGATCTTCTGTTGAGTGCTCTGGCTCTTGGGGCATTCATTGTCGACCTTGTGCTGCACAACGATGGGCCGGACAGCTATTTCGAAAAGGTACTGCAATTTGGCCGTTCCACGGAGCGGTCGATTAATCTATTTAATCAATTTTCTGCCCAAGAGCGTGGCCCACGTTCGGTAGACGGTGTCATCGAGAAAGTTGAAGAACGATTCAAGCGCTAGTCCCTGAGTAACGCTAGCCTTGGCGAAGTCGCGTTTCAGCTAGAAATGGATAACAGGGGCTTTGATTTTGCCATTTGATCGGTTATTGTCATAGTCGCTAGCCCCCGATCTTCAGGAACTCATCTTGGCAAATCCACTGCTTCTCTTTAGCGCGCAAATCATTGCAATGCTTTCCATACTTCTGCTGGCTGCAGGTAATCTGAAGGCTGCGCCGCGTGCAGGGAGCGCTCGCACATTCGCATTAATGTCAATTTTTGTATGCTTCTATTTGTTAAATGGCATGGCGGGTCAGCATATAGATCCGCAGTTTCAGCTAGACCTAGATCGCTGGCAGTTGCTCATCCAGATTGGGATGGACGCCATCCCTGGCTTATTCATGATCTATTGCTTCCTGATATTTCAGGAGCAGCAGAAGTTTCCGCTACTGTTGTTACTCGCATTCGCTACCCAGGTAGTACTCGATTCAATCCTTTCCGGCTTAAGGCTTTATACAGACGTCGAGTCCGAGTCTGGATCGTTGGTGTTTCTAAGTACTTGCATGGATGTGATGACGCTGTCTTTCGTCGCCTCAGCTATTTATTGGACCCTTAAGGGTTGGAGGGCCGACCTTGTCGATGACCGCAGAGTTCTTAGATGGTTTATCGTAGGTGTTCAGGGCGCGCTAATATTTATAGTGGCGTTCGTTGAAAATTTTCTGCTTGAAGGAGGTTCGAATGGCTATGCTACGGCTCAGGCATTCATCGTAGGCTCGATAGCTGTCATAACGGTAATCATGTTGTTAGTAGCGATGCGCTTCGATTACGTCTCTCTGAGCAACGTTATTCGTCGGGTTGCGGAGTTAGCTGAAGAACCTGAACCTGAGAGCGCTGCGCCATTCGATAGAGACAGCTTCAACAAGGTATTCAAGGAAGGTAAGTTCTATCGAGAAGCGGGCCTAACCATATCCATGTTGGCAAAGAAGTTAAATCTGCCGGAATATCGACTGCGTGCCTTTATACACAAACAGCTAGGTTTTAGAAATTTCAATGCCATGCTCCACAGCTACCGCATAGAGGATGCCAGCGAAGCCTTGGCAGACAAAGAGAACCCTAACGTCCCAGTGCTGACCATCGCTCTCTCCGTTGGTTATCAGTCGATAACGCCGTTCAATAACGCTTTTCGTGAGATCATGGGCGCCACGCCTTCGGAATATAGAAAGCGGGAAATCCAATCGTAGTCTCGGGTTCGGTAACTCACTTTATATTGATGTATTCGATATCATTGCTGTGGACTCTTCGCGCAAGGATGTTTATGCTTTCGCTCAAATAAAAATCAGAAATTTTTCTAGAGAATAAGGGGGTCTAAACCCGTGATAAATGAGCTATTACTGCAGTTTGCTCAGTATCTGGAAGCGCAGGTATACAGCCAGATGTTGGTTTCAGGCTACTATAGCTGGAACTGGTTAGAAGCGACTCACGTCCTTACTTTAATGGTCAGTATCGGCTCTCTCTTTATTATTGACTTTCGTATGCTTGGTTGGGTTCTGCCTGATGTCTCAGCTACTGCTATAGCCGATAGGCTGCACAAGCCAATGATCACTGGCTTTGTCATCATGTTTATTACAGGCATTTTATTGGTGTACGCGAAGCCCGTTGAGAATGTTCAAAGTTTGTGGTTTCGCATTAAAATGCTGCTCCTGGTTTTGGCCTTTATAAACGCGTGGATTTTCAACTCTAGAATGCGGGCTGCGGAGGGTAGCTGGGACTCTGCTCGAGTCGCTCCGAAGGGGCTGCGCAGAGGAGCAATTATATCTCTCTGTCTTTGGTGTGGAGTTGTTGCTATGGGGCGATTCATTCCTTATGACTGGGTAGATTGTCCCAAAGTTAGTAACACGGCAATTCTATGGGCGTCCGGTTGTGTGGAACAATTGAACGCGCTATAGATAAGTTATCGAATACTTTCGGAGTTTTAGATGCCAATGTCTTTTCTGAGTAATTATAAAAATGTAACTGCCCTCTTTTTGTTGCTCTTGGCTGTTGCCTTGTTAGAGTTTTTCGAAGTTCGAGAGTCAATATATCCCGGCTTATTGCCTTACTTCGAATGGTTGAAATATTCCTCGTGGATTGGCTATCTTGGGACAACTTACGGCTCTGTGTATGCGACTGTCCAGGCTGGGCATTTGATATCTATGGCGGTTATCGGTGGAACTGTACTAGTAACCGACCTGCGATTGCTTGGTGTGCTGCTCAAAGATATTCCGTCTGAGACTATTTCCAAAGGTACGCACAAGTGCTTCAAGTACAGCTTGGTCGTAGCTATTCTAACTGGAATTTTCTGCGCGGCCGGAGTAGCAGATAAAGTTTATTATATGCCAGTGTTCTGGATTAAAATGTTGGCTTTACTGACGGGTTCGGGCTTCATGTTCTTCATTAAGCAGCCCTTATTGAATAGTCGTCCCCACAATGAGATAAACCCCTGGGCAATTCGATTACTTGCTGTGGCATCGATTCTTATTTGGTTTACTGTAGCGGCAACGGGTCGCTGGATTGGTTTTAGCTAAGAGGCAATTCGGCTTAATTGTTAGGAGTTGAAATGAACAAGAGTAAGTGGGATGACAGAACGATAGCTGCTGCGAGCTCCTCGATATTGATACTAGGTGCTCTTGCATACTATTGGGTAGGTGAGGTGCAGTCGACCGTCGAGCTTCTGGAATTGGCGTACGGGTCATTTAAGTTTTTCAACAATCCAATGATCTTCTAGCTGACGGCGAGGAGTATTGAATCTTTACCCGGCCCGTCGGGGCAGTGGTAAATAGAAAAAAGGGACGGCTTTTTGAGCCGTCCCTTTTTTAATTCGAATCAATGCTACTCTGCTACTTTAGCGGTGAGTAATCCGTCGCCGTCATATAACGTCGCTCCACACCCGCCAGAATCGGGCCATTTGCGTTCGATGCATCGGAGACCGATTTCCACTCCGGGTCCTGTCCGAATGCTTGCCAGCTGGCATTTGCAGCCTCCTGACTTGCATGCTCGAGGACATAGATTAGCGTGTCGTCCGCTTCCTCTTCATTGGTAGGCGACCAAAAACCCACGATTTTCATGCCATGGTTTTCGAATATGCGAATTGTGTGGTCTCGGAATCGAGCGTGTAGGTTGGCTAAGTTGCCCGGTGTCGCAGTATAGATTCTGAGCTCATAAACCTTGCCGGCATCTGCAGCGTAAGAACTGGCGAAGAGTCCCGCCCCGAGGCCCATTATTAGTGATAGTAAGGAAAAGCCTACTGTTTTACTGATTTTGCTCACATTTTTCTCCTAAATTTAGTCATCTTGCACTGGTTTGGGTCGAGTATAATCAAGCGATTCATAAATAGCGACAGACCCTGGCAAACAGGGGCCGGCAGCTTTGCAAATATGCGGCGGATTCGCTATTCAAGTCTAATGCCGCCTGATATTCTATTTCCTGCTTTCGAGATAATCTGAGAAAAGTCATGCAGAAGTCCCTTACAGCAGTCTTAGCGATCTTTCTCGCTACCGCATTTGGAGTCACTTTCGCGCAGACTGAGCCCCCGGAGGATTCCGAGGAAGAGTTGGCGCTTGCCCGCACTTTGCTGAGTAACCAGCGGGATCGCCTAGAGCCCATGGATGCCCGTCTCGTCGAGCCTATAGAACAGCTCGCTAATCAACTTATGGACCTCAATCAATTTGACGAGGCCCACGCACTACTCGATCGCGCCATGCAGATCGTCCGTGTCGAGGATGGCCTGTACACTGAACAACAACGGCCCTTGCTCAAAAAGAAGATTGACAACTTCGCCAATCGCGGAGACTGGGAAAGTGCCAGAGAGAGCATGGAACATCTGTATTGGCTCTATACGATGAAGAGCAAACGGGTCGACTCGGCCTTGATCGAGGATTTGTTGGAGCTTTCTCGCATACACCTGCGAGGTTTGGCAGGCGATACAAGCTTTATGCAAGACTATCACTTCCGGCAATCCGCAAGGATTCGCTGGATCGCTCTCGGGGCAGCGCAAAAATTGTGGGGTGAGACCGACGACAGACTCGTACCAATAGTTTATGCGCACTTGCGCCAGCTACACCTGCAGACGGTGGCGTTGTGGAGCGGGGGTAGCACCAGCTATGCCCTAAGAAAGATTGCGCCAGGCTCGCAGATTATGCAGGACCGTGAGGACGTGAACGAGGTCTTCTACCTCACCGGTTTGGGACTAATCAACAACCTCTATTCAATCTATGCGCGACGAGAAGTGCCAGACCTGGAGGCCATGGCGATGACCAGCCTGTACCTGGCCGATTGGCATATACTCTATGAGCAACCCGAGGCGGCGACGGAAACATACCGACAGGCCTATCAGGAATTGCTAGCGGTAGGAGTGAGTGCGGATACGCTGAACGAATTGTTTGACCATCCAATGGTGATTCCCGATACCGAATTCTATGCTACCGTTGAAGAGGCGGTTATCGCCCAGAGAAACAGACTGGTAACGGAAGAAGAGGGCAATGCTAATGCCTTTCTATCCTTTAGCGAATGGTCGAGCTCGCTACCGAATGTGCGAAGCCCAATTCAAGATTTTGCTTCCGATGCGGCAGAGCTGGATTCCAATTTTGCCTTATTCTCGTTTAGCCTCGCTGGAGTCAATAAGGTGTCGCGTTGGTACAGTCACCGCTTTGTCAGCACCGTGAACATGATTGAGCAGGCCGAATTATTAGCATACTTTCTGGAATCACCGCCCGAGGAGCAGCTCCTGCTCGCCAAGTTGAATAGCCTGACATTTCGTCCAAAGCTGTTTAACGGAGAGCCTGAGCAAGCCACTGGACGGTTGAAATATCATTTTGCGCCGAGTGCCCCCTGAGCGTTGCTCAAATTCTTATCAGCGCATTAAGCTAAATTCAGTTCAATATAAATTTGTCAAACGGGGCTCCACATTAAGCTAGGGCTATTCGCATAATGTTCATTTTGAATATTGATTTTGGGCTAAAGATAGTTGAGCGGCATGCCGATTCAAATAAATAAGGGCGCTCGTTCATTTTACGCAAAACAGGAGGAAAAAAGGCTGACAGCCAATCTATGAATTAACAAACTAACCGAAACATTTCCTTACTTAGGGGTGACGCAACATGAGTGAAGTAAACTTTGTCATGGATTCTCCTGCTAGTGCAACATCCTCCAATCCAATATTCTACGTACTCGATACCAACGTTCTAATTCACGACCCCACCGCAATACTAAATTTCGATGAGCACCATGTCATTATTCCGATAACCGTATTGGAGGAGCTGGACTCACTGAAAAGTGGTCGCCAATCTATTGCCGCCGATTGTCGTCAGGCGATTAGGGAATTGGATAAGCTGCTTGGTAGGGCTAGCCCTGGTGATGTGGAGACAGGCGTCCCAATCCCCAGAGGCATCGCAGGAACTCTTAGTGGAACCCTCTCTGTTCTGATGAGCGAAGTTCCTGAAAAAATAGTCATGCTTCCCACTCACCTGAATGACAACAAGATTCTCAACGACGTAGGTTTTCTCAAACAGAATAATCCCAATAGCCGAGTTGTCTTAGTAACGAAGGACATTAATGTGCGCCTGAAAGCCAGAGGTTGTGGGATTGAATCGCAGGATTACCATAGTGACCAGTTGTTAAGCGATATCGAACAACTTAATACGGGATACCTGGAATTTGCGGGTTCATTCTGGGATCGCATAGAAGATGTGAATACATTCCAGAGGGATGGGCAGACATTTCATCAAGTTTCCAAGACTAGTTTCGACGCTCCAGTCTATCCAAATCAGTTCGTATGTGATGAGGCTGGTTTTCTCTCCCGTATTGTCGCTATAGAAGGTGAGCAGGTAATGTTGCTGCATCTCGATTCCGCAAAGTTAATGGAGACGGAAACGTGGGGCCTGTATCCACAGGACCTGTATCAAGCTATGGCTATGAATTTGTTGCTGGATCCACAAATACATTTAGTGAGCCTCACCGGCTCGGCTGGGTCCGGTAAGACCATATTAGCGCTGGCTGCTAGCATCGAGCAGACGGTTCCCAATAAGTTATACCGCCGCATTATCGTTACCCGCAGCACCCAGGGTCTCGACGAAGACATAGGATTCCTGCCGGGTACCGAGGAGGAGAAGATGGAACCTTGGTTAGGTGCAATTACCGATAATCTGGAGGCACTGCATTGGGACGATGAGAGTTGTAGCGGCAGCATCGAGTATGTGATGGACAAGGTGCCGCTGCGATTCAAGTCACTTAATTACATCCGTGGCAGGTCGTTTCAGGGTAGCCTAATACTTATCGACGAGTCACAAAACCTGACGCCGCATCAGATCAAGACTATAGTCACCAGGGCAGGCAGCGGATCGAAAGTGATCTGTTTAGGGAATCTGGCGCAGATCGATACGCCTTATCTTACGGCTACAAGTTCAGGGCTCACTTATCTGACAGAGCGTTTTAAGGGATTCAATCATGGAGGTAATATTCTGCTTAGAGGCGTGCCGCGTTCGGCATTGGCGAAGTTTGCAGAAGAACATCTATAGGGCAAACTAGAAAAGCTAAATCCTTACTGCAAAAACGGATTCAGTCGAAGAAGTTCTGATTCATCGTCTGCGACGGAGTATCAGTGCATGGCTTGCCCGTCGCCTTTGCAGGGATGCCGACGACGGTTGTGTGTGGGGCGACATCGTTGAGAACTACACTTCCCGCGCCGATCTTGGCACCTTGGCCGATCTCAATATTACCCAAGACTTTTGCGCCAGCTGAGATGAGAACGCCGGAACGAATTTTGGGGTGTCGATCACCTTTGTGATTTCCTGTTCCACCGAGTGTGACCTGTTGCAGTATCGAAACATTATCTTCGATCACTGTGGTTTCTCCGATTACGATACCACTGGCATGGTCGAACATGATGCCGCGACCGATTTTACAGGCGGGATGAATATCGACGCCCAATACTTCGGAGTTTCGGCTCTGTATGAACAGCGCGAGTTCCTTGCGGTTGTTGATCCAAAGGAAATGCGCCAATCGATGAACCTGTATCGATTGGAAACCTTTTAAATAGAGAATGACAGAGACGTGGGTGCTGACTGCTGCGTCTCTTTCGAATACTGCTTGTATGTCGCAGGCTGCATCTTCGATTATGTTCGGCGATTGAGAGAACGCAGTGTCGAAAAGCTCGCGTACCGTTGCTACCGGCATTACATCATCTGATAGCTTATTTGCCAGAATGAAGCTAAGGGATGACTGCAGACTGCTATGGTCTAGCACGCAGGCAGATACATAGCTCGCCAGCAGGGGTTCCTGATGGATGACCTGCTCAGCTTCTGCCTTGAGTTTTTTCCAAAGTTCTTGAGACATTACGCAGGTTCCAGATCGAATAAAGTTGGGTGATTATAAGGCTTGATGGCAACGATACAACAGCAAAGCCTGTAGGCATTGGCATTGGAGTCCATAAATTGCCCGAATCCTGATAGACAATTAGGTTTATCCAGGCTCAGAAGTGACTCTTCGAACTCGCTTTCTGCTATTTAGCGGATTCGGTGTCTTCTATGGCGAGCTCTACATGTTTGTGTGTTAGCGAGTAGTCGCCTTTCCCGAACGCGACCATGAGCGCCTTGTGGGCAAGAATATTGATGAGCCGAGGTATGCCTTTCGATGCGCGAAAAATCTCATCTATGGCCTTCTCAGAAAACAGGCTAGAACCGTTGTATCCTGCCTTCGTTATCCGATGAGCTACATAGGCTTCTACGCCATCTCGGTCTAAGGCGGTAAGCTGTGAGGAAGCGCTCAGATTGAGCCTCAATGCGCTTAGAGCCGGGCGCTCAAGTAATTCATCTAATTCTGGTTGGCCGAAAAGTACAACGCGCAAGGGAGTTGGATCGTTGGGACCCTTTTCGATCGTGGTTAGAAGCTGAATAGCTTCCAGTGATTCTTCCGGCATCGCTTGCGCTTCGTCGATAAAAAGAATGGCTGACCTTCCCGCTTTTGAAAGGCGAACCAATTCTTCGCTGATAAGCTTCAATAGTTCATAGTAGCTAGCGTGAGGAACTACCCCGAGGTTTAATTCTTCGGCTACTGCAAACATGGTACCTTCTGCATCTATCACAGGGTTAGGAATAAACGCTGTGACGTAGCGGTCCTTGAGCACTTCGAGAGCATTCAGCACTTTTCTGCAAAGCATGGTTTTTCCCGTTCCCACTTCGCCGGTAATTTTAGTGAAGCAGTCTTCATCTTGTAGAGCCTGGATAATGAGATCAAAGGCGCGTTGATGACTAGGCAGCTTCAAGAAGTATCGGGTATTCGGTGTCAGAGAAAAGGGATATTGGACAAGTCCGAAGTGTTGTATATACATAGTAGTAACTTGCGATGCGGTAGTGCCTGGCGACGAAAAAAGCGAGTGGATCTCAACTACTTAGCAGCAACAAGAACGCGACGTCATCGTATACTACTACTGACAAGCCGCCAAGAATAACTAATCTACAGCGCCAAGGGAATGCTAGAGTGTAAAGCAGTTATTACCAAGATTGATTAGTTTATGGCCGCCTTCTTCAGGATTGACTTTGTCTTCTCGAGTTCTGTCTCCAGAGACATTCGTGTTTCCGGCTCGATTGCTGGATTCGACAAGACAAAGTAAGCGGTTCTAACTACTTCTCGCCAGCGTGGGATCTTTGGTAGCTGTTCGATCCGCAGGTAGCGATCGAAAGTCCTCGTTCGCAATCGTCCATCGTCGATACTCACCGCCCAGATATTACTTTCCTCTGCGAGCTCTATCTTGGATTTCTGCGTGGTTACTTCCCAGGTATGTAAAGAAGATCGCATGAGTGTAACTAGCTGCTGCCGATATTCACCCTCACTGCTCACGCTTGGTAATTGCTCGTCGATAAAATTAATTAATTCTTCGATACCAGTAAGCTTGTCAAGTAGGGTGGGGTGGTCAGTAATCTCAGACGGGGTCAGCACGCTCAAGCGGGTACCGATTCTACGGATATTCTGTTGCGCCTGCCCGAGAAAGCTTACCAATTCGACGGTATCGCTTACTACTTTGCTATTTGCGAGGGACCTCAATGGTTCTGTGTCTTCAAGAAATAGCACGCCGGTACCTTCGTCGCTGCCAAACAAGTTTAGCTTACTGTTGAAGGTGATGGTCTTCGCCGAAGCTTTGCTTGAGCTGCTGTAGGGATGGATAACTTCCACATTCACGCTCAGACTGGCGGCATGGTTTGGTAGTGATTCCTGATGTCCTTCATCATCCTCGCCGCCCTCCCAATTTTCGAGAGCGTGAATAATTTCCTGGTTCGTCTGAGAGTCTGAAAATAACGTATGTATATCCTTGCCTAACACGGCCTCCCGATCGGTACCTAGGAGGTCGGCCGCTCGCTGATTGAGACTGAATATTTTTCCTGGCAATTCGAAGGCGATGAACCCAGCGTTTATCGACTCCAATACCTGCTGCAGCCTAAATCGTGAGCTGCGAAGTTCGGAGTCTGCCTTGGCATAGGACTCGATCTGCGAGCGCATGCGCAGGTTATCGTCGTTGACGCGGTGCAGCAGGCTAAGTCTTAGTTGATTTTCTACGCGAGAGCGTAATTCCTCGTTGTGAAAAGGTTTTGCCAGATAGTCATTTGCGCCGGTCTTGAAACCCTGAGTCAGGTCTTCGAGATGGTTTTTTGCTGTAACCAGGATGATTGGTAATTCAATCTGGCTGTACTTTTGCCTTAGCTTTTGACAGACCTCGTAGCCATTGAGACCTGGCATCATCAAGTCGAGCAGAATAAGATCGGGTTTCTCGCCCTCGACAACTGTGAGCGCATCAAGACCGTTTGAGCATTTTATTACGTTGTATTCATCAAGTTGTTGCCCCATCACTACGCGATTTATCTCATCATCGTCGACTACCAATATAGTGATATCCTGCTCGCTTCGTAGTTTCGGTATTTCGGGCTCCTTGTTTGCCTGCTCAAGGTAGTCGGCGCGCCGGATCATCTGTTTGTGGATGCTAGGAGGGTTAATCGCTCGGGTTTGATCCAAGGAGACTCGCAAATCAAAACTGAATGTCGAGCCCAGGTCTAATTCACTCTCTACTTTGAGTACGCTGCGATGTAGTTCGACCATGCTCTTCGCAAGCGGCAGTCCCAGTCCGATTCCCGACGCATTAAGATGCTGTGAAGGTAGTTTCTCGAATGTCTTAAAGATGGTCTCGTGATCGGTCTTATGGATGCCGATTCCTGTGTCGCGTACAGCAATTGTCACGTTGTATTCAGAGGTCAGTTTGGCGGAGATGACGACCTCGCCGGAATAGGTAAACTTGAGTGCGTTGGACGTGAGATTGACGAGTATCTGCTGCAGTCTGTCCTCATCCCCAGCAACTAGGGGCAGTTCGGGATCCATATCAATCCTGAAGTCGATATTCTTTTCTCCAATCAAGGGTTTGCAGATGGCTACTACTAGTTTTGCCAGGCTGTGGAGATCAACTGGGCGAAATTTTATGTAGGCGGCCTCTTCCTTGGCGCTGGAAAAATCGAGCAGGTCGTTAACCAGCTTCGTTAGTCGATCGCCGCTAGCCTGTATCAATTCAAGATTCTGCGTGATCAAATCGCTGTTCTTCTCGTTCGATCTGAATTCTGCAAGGGCTGTTTCGGCAAGACCGTTGATGCCATACAGTGGTGTTCTCAACTCGTGCGAGACATTAGCGAGCAGATCATCCTTTACCTTCTCAGACTTGAGCAGGTTGTCGATAGCCTGCCGCTGAGCGTCCTCCTTCTCTTGTTTGATCTGATTGTACTGGGTCGCCAAACTCAGCGAGAGTAAGAGTGATTGAATGATCAGGCTGACATTGTAGGCATTATTGGTGAATTCGTTGTTTGGATACCCTGACCAAAGTTGCAGCAGCAAGAGGTTGATGGCTCCAGCGAGGAAGACGCCTATAGCAGCCATATGAACTGCTGCAGTTAAGTTTCCTCTTCGAATTGCATCGAGGTTGTTGTAGAAGGCGAGTGGAATGGCAACCAATAGGAGTGTAATGAATAGGTACTGAAAGATCTTCTCATTCGGCAACAATGTAAGAAGCACGACCACAGCAAAGCCGCCAAGCAAAACCTTTACGGCCATATCCAGCTTCAGATTGTACTCCCAGATTCGCAATAAGGAGCGTTGGAAGAGCATGGCGGTTATAACAAGCAGTGGATAGATTAATCGTTCCGACATGTTGATGAACCAGCTGCCGGTATAGAACTCATCACTCAAGTAGCGTAAATGCTTAGAGTCTAAAAACAGGAAGGCGGCCTGAGTAGCGACCGTCACGACGTAATACAAATAGCTCTTTTCGCGAATGGAAACGAACAAGAATAGATTGTAGAAGATCATGGCGAGCAGGATGCCGTACTGCAGGCCTAGACCAGAATCGGAGCTCGTAGCTTGTTCAAGAAATGCAGCTTCGCTCCAAAGCGAGATTGGCAGTCGCAGTGGGCGGGCACTCGTTACCCTTAAATAGAAATGCTCGCCATAAGATCGATCTACCCTGAGCGCGAAACCCCTGTTCAGCGTTTTAATCTCATTGGGGCTATCCAGCGTGCCCAAGGTATACTGGGAGGCAAGTTCGCCGTTGTCGTCAACAACGAACAGATCAATACCCCCGCGAATGAATCCGGCTACGAGTTTCGGTGGCCCAAACTCTAGTATTTTGTCTCCGGCTCCTTCGGAAGTAGTCCAGTCGAGGTCGAATCGAACCCAATAGGCAGCGCTGGTGATACCGAAGTGCAGGATGTCACCATTGTGAGGAATAAAATTCACGCCGAAATTTGGAGCTAACACATCATCGATGGTTAGGGCCTCGGTTCCGTCTTCGTAGTATTCGACCGAATCTGCGAGCGCGACGAAGTCGGACTCATAATCCACTACCACGGTGTCGGCATTGGCGAAGCCGACGCACAGCAGGAGTGCAAGCGCCAGAACGGCATTTGACCAAGAAAATTTTTGATTTATTCTATACACAATGGGATATCGTTGATGGTTGTCTTCACGATTTCTTAGGGATAAGAGGTGCTGATGCTGTCGGGCATTGGCCAAGCATCTTAATTCTAGCGGTTCGTCACCGTGAGAACAATCTATAGTACAGGCATTACGACCTGTTTGGGTACAATGCTTAGTGTCCGAAAGCCACTCCATCAGGAGTCGAGAGCCCCATCACATCATAGATAGCAGGCAGTTAGAAGCGAGAGCCCGAATTTTTTGGCTAGTTAAAATGGCAGAATAGGTCTAATATAAATCCATGTTTAGTCTCGGAAAATCAATATCTATTGCCAGCAGAATAATTGCCTACAAGCGGTTAGTTTTACTTCTGTTCCTTGTTTGTGACTTCGCTGCCGTACATGCGCAGGAAGAGGGTGGTGAGCAAGAAGTTAGTCAGTATCAGCACTGGTTAGATCTTATGGCCGCCGATCAGAGCTTCGCTGATCGTTCCGCCGAGATTGGCCGGACAGATGCGTTTCTTGAGTTTTTGGGGCAGGGTTCCACGGTGTTTCGTGATGGGCCAGTCGATGCTCTGGGTCTGTACAGTTCGGCAAGTTTTCAGAATACTGCCAACGAGATTCGTTGGGAAGCTCACTATGTCGATGTCTCGCGCGCTGGAGACTTGGGACTGACGGCGGGGCCGCTAACCATCATTGAGGAGGAGACGCCGGATGGGTTTGGTCATCTAATCTCCATCTGGCAAAAGCAAGAGGGTCGTTGGGTATTGATGGCCGATATAGTCGCGGGCATCCCTGGCTTTCTCAGTCTTAAGGTTGAGCCAACGTTTGAGGATACGAAGCCTGTATTGGAAGAAACCGCCCACCCCGTTATGGCCATGGCGGAAAGCAATAATATGCAAATGCTTATCGACCGCGACAATCTGTTTGGGCAGTCTATCAATTTTCGTGGTGGGCAGCGTGCGTTGCTTAGGTATGGATTGGAGAATACGCGAGTCTACCTTCCGGGAATGGCGCCAGCGGTTGGTGCGGATGCGGCAAGTTCTGTCTATGGTGCATTTTTGGACAATCAGTTATCAACTACGAATCAGATAAGCCTTACCCACATGGGTGGCTACATTTCAGACTCCAAGGAAGTGGGTTATACCTACGGCACGATGGAGACACTAGAGGACGATTCTGATCAGGGCTTTCGAACAAGCTATATGCGGCTATGGCGATTCACGGCGAGTAACGAGTGGAAGATAGCCGTCGAAGTATTAAATCCCTATTAGTGACTTAATTTCTGATCTCGACAGAGCGCTCGCCGTAGCGCTGACTAATGCCAAGGTTATTAATAATCTCTAATTCAAGGTAGTGCGGTCCGTTCTCAAATTGCCTGCTGTCGAACCTGTAGTTGTATCCGATGTTCGGACGATTCGGGTCGCTTTCCACCTGCATGACCTCGACGACATCTTCCCTGCTACCTCCATAGTCAACTTGATCTATTCTGCGTCCGTCGATGAGTAGGACGATGTGGCTTATTCCTATATCCTCGTTGAACGCCCAGCCATTTATGTCGACCACGCCGCTCAATACAGACCCTCTATCCGGCGCGTCTATCCATGCGATGGCTGGAAACGGGCAGGGGGATTCTTGCGCTTGTTGCCCTGCGGCCTCGCTATGAAGTGCCTGTCCTTTGTAGAAGCTGAATCGCTTATCGCCATTGAAGAGGCTCATCTCGCCCAGGCGCTCGACTCGCTCGGTCCGAGAGCAAATGTTAGCGAGAAGGTCGTGCTTCGTCGCAGTGTCGAGGGTGCTGTCTTCTGTGATAAACAGATATTCTGTAGCGGATACTTGCTCCAACGCCATTCTGTCTTTTCCCCAAATTTGGTATTGAGCGATGCGACCGTCTCTCACGGCTTTCTCTTCGTCGACGGTGTAGCCTGTGTCAGACAGTCCCGCGAACTCAAGTTGTGCCAGGGTGTAGTAGTTGTCAGTTATGAACAGTGGTTGCTGCTCGAATTCGAGACGTACAATCTCATCGACGTGACTTGCGAAAGGCTTCCATCCGGACATCTTATTCGAAAGCACACCTTTGCCTACTATAGGCTGCAGCTGCATCTGAAAAGCTTGCGAGCCGACGCCTGCCAGAGCGGTGAGCGTGCCTAGGAAGCCGATGATGGGAATAGCAATGATCAGGCGATGAGTGGTGTCTGCAGGCAAATAGTTTTGCAGACTAAGCGCCGCCCTGCGCATGGCTAGTGGCACGTATACCAGGAGCGGAAAATAGCCGGAGAGCGGCCAGTGAATCGAGGTGCTGGTAGCATCTGTCCAGGGTGCTAGGAGAAGATACACCAGAATGTTAACCCCGGAGAAACTCAGTAGAAGTGCAGCGCCGCGATTCCCTAGCCTGGCTCGCCGCAACATCAAAAAGAGAGTGTAGGCGAAAAGTAGATACAGCGGTGGTGTAACTAGACCTGCCTGTTTAAATACATGTAGCAGCCCGCTCGCCTGAAACTCCCATGGATGCCTGTCCACGAAATAGAAACTGGCGCTGCTCAATTGGTTGCCCAGATTGAACCAAAGAATTGGAATTAAGCCCAAGCTGGCGATAGCCATGCTTAGCCACAGGCGAGGATTCCTCCATTGATGATGTTCCTGTTTAAACAGTGCTAGAAAGACTAGGGCAGAGAAAGGATAGAGGAAGAAGCGATAGTGCGTGCAAAGTCCAAGCGCTACGAACACACCGGTTAATACCCAATACTCTACTCTATCAGTGCGCAGGGCTCGCTCGAAGAAACCGATTGCAAGCAAGCCAAAGAAAATTAGAGGGACATCTGGCACTGCGAGTAGCCCGAGGAACCCGG
>CAXBLN010000021.1:0-30059 GCA_963976555.1 uncultured Gammaproteobacteria bacterium | reverse complement strand
AACCCTCCGGGCGTGGGCGGCTTGCTGAAGGCCGGAACGACTCTTAACCTGCAGATGCACTATACGACCTCGGGCAAAGAGACCACAGACGCGACAGAGATCGGCATCTACTTCTACGAGGAAGGTGAGGTACCAGCCGAGCGTATGTCTGGCGGCGTGGGAAATGCCTTCTCCATAGCGATTCCTCCGCAGGCCAAGGATCACGAGATGGAACTCGTCACACTGGTCCCTGAAGAGGCTGAGATTTATAGCCTGATGCCGCACATGCATTTCCGCGGCAAGCGCATGAGTTTCAAAGCAGTCTACCCAGATGGCAGCGAAGAGGTGTTGCTCTCCGTTCCCGCCTATTCGTTCAACTGGCAGTTGGCACATGAACTGGAAGAGCCTCTTCGAGTTCCTGCCGGCACCAAGATTATCGCGACTGGCGCGTTCGATAACTCCTCCCAGAATCCGTACAACCCCGATCCAACTGAAGAGATTAACTGGGGCGAGCAGAGCTGGGAAGAGATGTTTATGGGATTCTATTCCTGGAAGAACGTTGATCAGGGTGGATCTGACTAATAGCATTTAATTGCCACTGTTCAGGTGACGCCAATTAAATAGTTCAGCAGAAAACGAAAAGGGTGGACTCAATAGAGTCCACCCTTTTTTATTGACTGCAGCCTTTGTAGCAAAAACAATCGCTTAGCTTATGGTCAATCCCTTATTGAGTTCGCGGCGGAGGCGGCGTCCAGTCGCAGCCTTCACAGTCCGGTGCGAAGTCGTTCTGTGCAAGCACATCGAAAATAAAATCGCGCCACACCTCGTTCGGCTGCCACACTGTGTTCATGTCCATCTTAGCCTCGGCCATGGGCACACCCTCATATATGACTCGATAGAGGAAGCTAAACGCCGTGGCACGAGCGTTAACCTGGCAGTGCAGCAATGTCTTCTTGTCGGTGTTGCGCTGCATCGAATCGGCGAACGCGTAGAAGTCATCCGGTAGCGGGTTGTCGAATGACACGGGTATCTGCATATACTCCATGCCAAGCCCCTTAACCACCAGGTCCGCATCGGGCAAGGCATTCTGATTATTAGTAAACGCGATGTAAACCACCCGCTCGAAGCCATTTTCGGCGACCGTGGCGAACTGCTCCAGCGTGGGCTGCCCAGAGCTTGCGAATGTCGGGCTGTACTGACGAAAATTGGTGATTTCAGCCAGAGCAGGATCGGCCTCTTCGACAGCAAGGGCGCTGCCTGCAAAAAACGGTGTAAGGACTAGTAGACTCGATAAAAGCTTATTCATTGTTTCTCCAACCATAGGGTCTGTGTCGTTAATTCTCTAACTGATTCGCGAAATACTATAGCAGAGGATTTACCGCCACTTCTATCAAAAAGCGCTGCGGCTTACTGTCACGGCAATGTTCGATACCGATAAAACAACTGTGCTATAAATTGAATCTTTAGAGGAATAGGCATGCAGGAAGAAGAACTCGCGCGCTGGCGACATTCACACAGCTTCGGACAGGACCAACGTCGACCGGGCGAATCACGCACATTTTGGGTGATTGCGCTGACCTGCTCCATGATGTTGGTAGAGGTAACGGCAGGTATTGCTTTTGGTTCCATGGCCCTGCTCGCCGATGGCCTGCACATGGGCTCCCACGCAGTTGCCTTGGGTATCAACGCCTTCGCCTATGTCTATGCCAGACAACACGCCCACAGCAGCAGATACAGCTTCGGAACCGGCAAGGTCAATACGCTAGGCGGCTATACTGGTGCCGTGCTGCTAGCTGTTTTCGCAGCAATCATGGCCTTCGAGAGCGTCATGCGCCTGATCGAGCCGGTAAGCATCGCCTTTAATCAGGCCATCACTGTCGCCGTGCTTGGACTAGTAGTTAACGGCGCGAGTGTCTTCATTCTCGGCGTCGATCACAGCCATGACTATGGACACTCACACGACCATCATGACCATCATGACCATCATGACCATCATGACCATAGCGCACACCACCATCATCACGACCACAATCTCAAGTCTGCCTATCTTCATGTGCTGGCGGATGCACTTACATCAGTACTGGCCATTTTCGCCCTGCTGATAGGAAAATACTTCGGTGCTATTTGGATGGACCCGCTTATGGGCATTGTTGGAGCGATCTTAGTGGCACGCTGGTCCTTCGGCCTCTTGAAATCTACCACGGGCATACTCTTAGACGAGCAGGCCGACGACTCGATGCTCGAGGCCGTGCGATCCTGCATAGAAAGCAATGCCGAGTGCAGAGTCGTCGATCTTCATATCTGGATCGTCGCACCGGGCATCCATTCGGCGATCGTGTCCATCGTGTCTCCCACGCCTTGGGAAGCGTCCTATTACAAGGAGCTTGTCCAGAGTCAGCTTAATTTGAGACATGTAAATTTGAGACACCTAAGCATCGAGGTCCATGGCCACGAAAATCCTTAGCAAAAACAGCACGTTGTAATGAAGCAGAAATAATTCGGCGGTTACGCATCCAATGTCTGGCTGACAGGCATCTTAGAATAAACAGCTAACAGGGGATCTTCAGGATGGAAGACGAATTTTATATAGCGGCAATATCTATCATTTTCTCCTTGGGCGTTCTTCCCATTAGCATCTTGTACGTCATCTATCGAGTGGTTACCAAGAAATTGGATACCATCGTCAAAGTTGTGGAACTAGGTGCCACGGTAGACCCAGAGATGATAAAGATGCTGGGAGGCAAGAACACTACCTATAAGGCAGATTATAAATACGGCTTAATCTGGTTAGCAATTGGCCTGCCTTTAGTCATAGGCATCGGACTGGAGAGCGGCATGGGGGAAGCAGTTTTCGGCTCGGTTCCGTTGCTGATCGGAGTCGCCTATCTTATTTCGGGAAAGTTCCGTTTACGCGAAGCTGACTAGACCAGCAATGTGACTACAGAGAGCCTACTAATACTGAAGGCAGTAGCGCGTCAGGACAACGACGCCTTCTCTGCCCTTGTGCGCATGCATCAGGGCAAGATCCGTGCGTATTTAGTCAGGCTGTGCAAGAGTTACGATTTAGCCGACGATATAGCACAGGAAACCTTTCTGACGGCGTTTCGTAAACTGCATAGCTTCAACGGCACAGGGAATTTTTCAGGCTGGTTATTTAGCATCGCCCATAACTGCTTCCTCCAGCACCTACGCAAAGTGAAGCGACGCCTTGAAGTCACAGAACAGTTTGGAACAGAGCAGGAAATTTATGCCAAAAAGTATGAAGAGATATCGACAGAACAGATGGACATGGAACAGGCGCTAACGACGCTGAAGCCTGACGAGACCGCTACTATTACCCTGTGCCATAGCTTCGGCTTCTCCCATCAGGAGGTCTCTGATATTTTGGCGATGCCACTTGGCTCGGTGAAATCGAATATAAGTCGCGGTAAGACCAAGTTGAAAGAACAACTCACGAAAACCCAGGGCCTGGAGAAAGCATCGTGAACGACAACTCAGATTTTGATGAACTAGACGCACTATTAGCGCGACCCGCAATGATTATCGATGCAGGGTTTAGCGAACGAGTCACGCAGCAAACCAGAAACCTGCATAAGACGCGGCGCAATCTATTCCTGCTTATAGGGCTGGTCTGGTTCGTGCTGATCTCCATCGCAGCTTCTCCGCAGGCGATCACTGGCGATATGATCACTCTGGCGCAGTCCTTGGAAATAGGCAGTCTGTATCCCACCGTCATCAGCCATATCCAATCTGCTATGGCCTCTCTGGAACAGCTACCGGTTGCGACAATTGCCGCGGCGATACTGTCTTTAGCCGCCGTTGCCGGCATGGCGATAAGAGCCTAGGAGTACGCTCCGCCATAGCGTACTAACAGCACAATCAGAAACAAAAAAATTCCTGTCATTATTGTTGTGTCCAGAATTCCCAGAGTGTGATCTTCCTCTAACAAAGAGGAAAGCGTATAAAATGTGGGGAAGAGAAACAGCAACAGAAAGGTATTAGAGATCGAGAATTCCAGCGGCAACTCCGGATGAGCTGGGTTCATAAACCCCTGATACACCGCGATGCTCAGCAACGTGAAGGGCAGCACCAGGAACATGACCTGAGTTATACCGCCGAAGGCGTTAGCAAGTGCTATGCCGTACTCGCGCTTGCGGTGTGACTGCCACAGTATGACGTATTCGCTCATGCCAGCGAATAAGGCCAGCAACAGCGCCGTCAGAATCGGATTCATATCCAGATCCTGAATCATAGTGGCGGCAAAACCCGAAATCTCATGACCACCGAGTAACGCGCCGGCAACCCCCGCAATAAACATTGCGGCAATAGCCATGAATGAACTGGACTTTACATTGGCGTAAACCAGTTCGAGTCGCTGTTCGATAACTGCGTCCGACATCGAAAGGTTCTCCCTAACCTCCGCTTCTTCCTGTGCATAGCTGGTCAACAACTTGTAAATATATACTACAAATATAGTGAGCAGAATGAGGCTTATAAATATCAGATCGACTACGCTGAAGCTGCTTTCAAATTCGGGCGCCGAGTTTAGCGTGAGCATTACCAAGCCGAGGATGAGCCCCATCGCACCGCCTCCGATTAGAATCTGTGTGCCTGCCTCGGTAATAGGTGTGGGCATTAAAAACTTGCCCTGTTTATCCTTAGGAAGAAAATAAGAGTAGAGGCTGAACACCAAGGCGTTATTGTAGATCGTCACTACGCTGACTATGAAAGCCGTAACCGGGCTCACCGGTATGATAAAAGCTATGACCACGAGTTCCGGCAGCGTAGACAGAATCTCCGCCAGGGTTCCAGCGATGTAATGATTCCATTTAAAGCGGGCGGCTAATCGTTCGGTGGCGGAAACCAACACCTCACAGGCCGCTATCAGGACAACTAGCCCCACTATCAGCTGCAAAGCAGCCTCAAGAAAAACATTGGTCTCACTGAGGGTTGATTTGAGTACAAACGCGAGGATCCACAGCCCTAGCCCCAGCAACAAACGCCAGGCCCAGGCGGGAATGCCGGCAAGATGTGATCTACGACCTAACTGAACAACAGAAAGACGTTCCGGATCAATTCCGGTATCCCGCAGCGCCGTAGCCACATCCGCATGGCTAGACGGCAGGCCTGCCGCGGCTACTTGGCTGTCTTTCCTATGCTTTTTGTCGACCATATGTAAACTATCAGTTTTCGATGGATGAAGGATTAGATTGAAATCAACTATAGTATGCTGTGATAGTACAACAGTTGCAGCGCTTACCTGGACTAAAGCTAACTCGGAACGGCTAGTTATCCATAAAGCGACTTTTCTGTAGGGTAGCTTGTTCCTCCGCGAAGTTCTGCAGCCGGCAAGCGGCGACGGTGATAGGGATTTAGGTTGGAATATTCACGAAGCTCTGAGATCATCCGCTTTCGTTACTGCATCACAGCAATGCGACTCGAGCAACGATTATAGCTGCAGGCTAGCTAGCACTCTCCTCATCATATGAAGACTACGATCCACCCCAATCGGAAGGGTTTCTTTTCATGCGTTTGACCATTTTTTTACTTCTCTGCCTCTTTCTGCAACCCGCCCTCGCCCAGCGCCCCAAGATCGGCCTGGCTTTGGCAGGTGGCGGAGCCAAGGGCAGCGCGCATATAGCAGTTTTGAAAGCGCTGGAAGAGAACAATATCGCTGTGGACTATATTGCCGGAACCAGTATTGGCGCCTACGTGGGCGGATTGTATGCCCTCGGGTACAGCGCAGACGAAATTCAGACGATCATGTTCGATGCCGATTTTAATCGTGGCTATTCCGATGCCATAGCCAGAGAGGACTTAACCTTTCGCAGGAAGCAGCAGAAAGACCGCTTTAACATCCCCTTCGAGGTTGGTTTCCGCAGTGGCCGACTGCAAATTGCAAGCGGCCTGCTCCAGGGTCAGACCATGTCGGAACTTTACCGTGGTTCCGTCGGCGCCATTCCAAATCTCGACGACTTTGACGATCTCCCCATTCCTTTTCGCGCCGTCGCTACCGATCTCGTTACCAGCAACGCGGTGGTGCTAGATCGTGGCGATCTGGTTCGAGTAATGCAGGCCTCGGCTACCGTGCCCGGCGCACTCACGCCGACGGAGATTGACGAGAGACTGCTGGTGGATGGTGGCCTTTCGAACAACCTGCCCATTACCTTGGTACGGGAGATGGGAGCCGATATCGTCATCGCTGTTGATATTAGCGCTACCCTGTTCGCGCGGGAAGACCTGCAAAATTCGGTAACAGTTCTGCGCCAGATTACGGCGTTCCTGACAAATCGCTCTGTGGTTGATGAACGCACCCGCCTTGAACCCGCCGACATATACATTCGCCCGGAGATTAATCAACTGAGCACCACGGATTTCTCAGTGCTGCCGCGGGCATTTGAGGCAGGGACGGCTGCAGCCGCACTGCAGAGCGAGGCCCTGGCTGAGCTAAGCCTTAGCGACGAGGACTACCAGAATTATTTAGATAATAAAGCCGCCCTCACGAAGACGCTCCGGGAAACGGCACTTGCCGACGTATCGAGCATCAGATTGCTAAACGATTCGAGTATTAGCGACACCTATATCCGCGAGACGCTGGGACTGGAGTCCGGCAGGCCGATAAGCAACGACCAGCTCATCGCCGGGCTGGAACAGATCTATACTCTTGGCTTTTTCGAACGAGTAAACGCAGAGTTTTTGGATGGAGCTAGTGGCCGCACATTATTTGTTGAAGTGAAAGAAAAATCCTGGGGGCCAAACTACATCGATGCCGGGATAGGCTGGGAAGACGACTTCAGTCTGAATTCTATCCTGACCGCCGATCTTGCCCTCACAATGGGAGACCTCACTCGCAATGGCGGTGAAGTACGCACAGAACTCGGTCTGGGAACCGACAAAGAATTTTCGACAGAATTCTACCAACCGCTGGAACAGCGCCGCAGATTCTACAGCACAAACAAGTACAGTTTCCGCCGGTCCAACAGAGACGCTTTCATCGAGAATCAACGCGCTGTGACGCTCGACGTTTCTGCGCATCAGCTGGACTTTGGAGTCGGCGCAAATTTCCTGCGAACAGGCATAGTTGAGACGGGCATCAGATTTCTAGACGGCAGTATTAGCAATGAGATATTCCTTGGGGACGACATTAATTACTCCGCCCGAGGTACCTATTTCAAGGTCGGCTATGACACACTCAATACGATTAGCTTCCCTACCCGCGGAAATCGCTTCACTCTCGAGTTCACTAGCCTCAGTGAAGACGTAGACAATCTGAATTTCGACGGCACCTCGGCTTCCGCTGGGGAATACGATAGCCAGCAACTCGATGCTAGCTGGAAGGGAGCACTGAGCTTCAGAAACCACAGCTTTGTCGGCAAGGCTGTTTTTACTACGATGTCCAGCGACATCGATACGAGCATTAATTTAGCGCAACTTGGGGGCTTCCTGAATTTGTCCGGTTACCACAAGGGCGCACTCGTTGGACACAAGCGTCTGTTTTCCTCGATCGTCTATCAATACAGCCTGAATCGAAATCTCTTCGGGCTGAATAATTTACCGTTGCGCTTCGGGGTCTCTCTCGAGACCGGAAATGTGTGGCAGGCAGATCAATCTATCGATACCAGCGATCTGATTCTGGCAGGCAGCCTCTACGTAGCCACCGAGACCACACTGGGCCCCATCGCTCTGGGGATAGGCAGCGCCGAAGGCAATCAGAGTGCTGTGTATTTTTACCTTGGCAAAAATTTCTAGTGGTAGCCGCAAACGAGAGACCGCAAGCTGACGGCCCCGACCCTTGACTCAGCCGTTCTTCCTTTGAGTAATAATTCTTTGACATATTGATATATGTCGATTAGTCTGGACATATGGATATACAGGAAGCCGCAATTCTGTTCGATGCTCTCTCTCAGGAAACACGTCTGGGGGCGTTTCGTTTACTGGTAAAGGCCGGCCCCGAGGGTCTGGCGGCCGGCATATTGAGCGAGACCCTGGGCACGCCTCACAACACCATGTCCTTTCATCTCAATCACCTCTCCAACGCAGGGATCATCTCTTCGCGCAAGGATGGACGCTCGATAATCTACGCCGCGAACTTCGAAGTGACTCGCGACCTTATCGGCTTTATGGTGAAGGATTGTTGTAGTGGTGCGTTTGCCAACATCAGTGAGAACAGGAAGACCGGCTGCTCGACAATCAAACTCGAAAACAGCTGCTAATGCAGATTTAACTACTGACAGCAAAGGAGACACTCATGCGACGAATGCATATCAACGTAGGCGTAGAAGACATAGATCAGAGTATAAAATTCTATAATGCACTTTTCGGTGCCGAACCCGTCAAGCACGAACCCGACTATGCGAAATGGATGTTAGAAGATCCGCGCATCAACTTTGCTATTTCCAATCGCTCGAAAAAGATAGGCGTCGATCACCTGGGTCTGCAGGTCGACGACGATAGTGAATTGGAAGAACTCCGCCAGCAGTTGCGCGCAGCCGACCTTGCTCTATTCGACGAAGGCGAGACGATTTGCTGTTACGCTAACTCCGACAAGTCTTGGGCGCAGGACCCTTCAGGTGTTGCCTGGGAAGCATTTCGGACGATGGAAGACGTGCAGCTTTTCTCAGGCACCGAAAATGCCGAAGAGGGTGTATGCTGTGACGCGGCTCCCCGACCCAAGTCAAATTGCTGTGCGCCTGCAGCCTAGTTCAGAGAGCCTGCCGCAGCATGAAACATATTCTAGTCCTGTGTACCGGCAACTCATGCCGCTCCATCATGGCCGAGTGCCTGATCAATGATCTTGGCAGGGGTGCATACGCTGCCGTAAGCGCAGGGAGTTTTCCGGCAGGCTATGTGCACCCGAAGGCCATCGCCACACTGCAAAGACATGGTATCGAAGTGAATGAAACCCGCAGTAAATCCTGGAACGAGTTTGAGAACCAGGCTTTCGACCTTGTGATTACAGTATGCGATCAGGCTGCGAACGAGTCCTGCCCTACGTTCCTCGGCGAATACCAGAAGCTGCATTGGAGCACTCCCGATCCGGCTCACGCAGTAGGCACGGAGAACGAAATTAATGCGGCCTTCGATTTGGCCTATCAGATGTTGAAGTCACGAATAGAGGAGGAATTATTGTGAGCACAAATTCTAATTCCCCCATGGGCCTGTTCGAGAGATATCTTTCCGCATGGGTGGCTTTGGGCATCGCGGCGGGAGTCGGAATGGGCGCCGCAATTCCTGAAATCTTCGAGACCATCGCTGCCATCGAGTACGCGAGCGTCAATCTCGTTGTCGCCGCCTTTATCTGGATCATGATCTACCCGATGATGGTCAATGTAGATTTCGCATCCCTCAAAGATGTCGGTAAGAAACCCAAGGGTTTGTGTATCACCCTGGTTGTGAACTGGCTGGTCAAACCCTTTACCATGGCCGCACTCGGCATCCTCTTCTTCGAACACCTGTTCGCTGGCATGATCGATCCACAGACGGCTAAGGAATACATCGCAGGGATGATCTTACTCGGTGTAGCCCCCTGTACCGCCATGGTTTTCGTGTGGAGCCAACTGGTTCGCGGCGATGCGAATTACACGCTGGTGCAGGTTTCTATCAACGACATCATCATGGTATTCGCGTTTGCGCCTATTACCGCACTCCTGCTCGGCGTCACCGACATCGTAGTGCCCTGGGAAACGCTGCTGCTTTCCGTCGTCTTGTACGTCGTGATTCCTCTCGTCGCCGGCTACCTGACTCGAATGATGTTGAATGGTTCGAAGAGCGATGAGCGCATCGCAAACTTCACCGGCAGGGTTAAGCCCTTTTCTATTATGGGGCTACTTGCGACAGTAGTGCTGTTATTTGGTTTTCAGGCACAGACAATTCTCGATGAACCCTTGGTCATCTTACTCATATCAATTCCTCTGCTGATTCAGAGCTACGGGATTTTTGCTATCGCCTACGGTTGGGCCTATCTGTGGCGAGTACCATTTAGCACAGCGGCACCGGCTGCACTGATCGGTACATCTAACTTTTTCGAGCTGGCAGTTGCAGTAGCTATAAGCCTGTTCGGTCTGGACTCTGGTGCGGCACTGGCTACGGTGGTGGGGGTGTTAGTGGAAGTACCGGTGATGTTATCGCTTGTAGCCTTCGCCAATCGAACACGTTCTCGCTTCGACAAAGAAACACTTAACGTTTAGAAGCGGCAGATTTGCCAATCTAAATTGAAAGAGGCAGTAATTCAGATACTAAGATATAGCCGCATAGACATGGGGTTGTGATCCGAGGAATTTACCTTAAACGTCGTAGACTCCTCAACCGACAAGCCGCTGATAAAGATATGATCCACAGCAGAGCCGAAGAACGTTGTTCGATGGTCACTATCGAAGGAAGTAGGCGTCAAGCCGTAACGCGAAGTCATCTGTAGTAAGATCTCATAACGAGCCTGACGCCAAGTGTTAAAATCTCCCGAGAATATTATCGGCCCGACATGATCATTCAAAACACCCTCAACGTCGGCAAGCTGCCTACGAAAAGCCGAATGGCCCAGGGTAAAATTGACCATATGCGTATTCACGACGAGCAGAGTCTCCTCCCTTCCTTGAATCGCAAATCGCGTCGCCATCGTAGCCTTAGGTGTTCTCAGCCAGGGTTCCACCGTTAGTAGATGGGAGTGTTCGATAGGTTGCACGGAACTGATCGTGGCAACACCCGAGGCAACCTTGCCTCTGCTGTAGCCCTGTGAAAATGACCAGTGCGCGTCGTCACCCACAAACCTGGGAGCATCCATCTGCTGCGTCGCCTCCTGGATCAGCACCAGATCGACATCACCAGCAAGACTCATAAGGTCTGCATCCCAATTCTCAATCTCGCCTTTCTTGATATTCCAGTTGAAGAGCGTAAATCCAGCTGCATCCAGGCCACTGCCTACCTTCGAAATGGGCTGAGCCCCCTCCACCACTACTGATTCTGGGTTCCTATCAAGTGTGACTACCCTGTTAGATAGACTCGTAAGTTTAGCGTCGGGCGTGGTTAGACCGCCGAACAGGGCACCTGCACGGATCAGTAATGACTCAGGCTTGGGGTCTTTCCCGTTGTTCTTCAATATCTGGCACCTTATAGGTAGGGCTCTAATATACTATGACAGAAATGCTGTGGATACGCTCAATAATGGGGCCGCGCTCAGTAAATTCAATCGCGCACGAAGTTAGACCGCTCATGCAAATAGCGCACTCGGCACCATCAATATAGCTTCAATACCCTGCTTATTACTAGTAAGAAAATTTAGCGGACTAATTCACCGCTGGAGTGAGATGAAGTCACCTTCTCTAAGAATCTCTGGCTACGGGACTCATCCTGCGAGCCATTCTCAAAGCTTGGTTAGTTTTCAAATCGAATTGCTGGCCGCTTTCTAGAACTCATATTCCAGTAATAGCCGGAAGCTACTATCGGGACTTTTATTATCCAGACCGAATATCACACCCGCCTCCCAACGCAATGCCTTTCGTACTCCGAGGGATGCGCTTCCCAATACTACTGGGCCAATGCCCGCCGAATCTTGCCCGGCATAGAGCTCGAGGGCGGGCTCGAATACGCGGCTATATCTATAGCGCGCCTGCATTGCGACAGCCGTCTCAAACTCATCGTCTATATCTGCGCCCCACTCCTGTATGAGAAGTAAATTTGCAGTGCCACTCCAACGACCAAACTCCTTCTCTACCAGGATGCCAGTGGTGAATTCATGCACATCTTCGTTAAACTCCTGCTCGTATTCGAAGAGCAGGCCCCAGTCAGCGCTGTACTCACCCTGCTCTGTTAGCTGCCACTTCAATTCAAATTCGAACGCCTCCAAATCGAACGTACCCAAATTCGATCTCTTGCCAACCAAATAGACCTCGCCGAATAGCGATTGTCCTAGGGATCGGCCGAAAGAAAGTTGGTGCAATTCCTGAAGATTGTTGACTCCTTTCTCGCCATCTTGAAAAAGAGACCTGAACTCGATCTCACTTTCCAAGGCATCGACATAGGGATGATAGACTTTGTCTACTGCGTTACCGTCGCCATGGGCTCTCGCTGACAGCGACAGTATTAACGCAAGAGCAAAGGCGGCCTTAGCCAATGCATATAACTTAGAAATAGACCTTAACTTCATACTAGTTCGCATCCGCAAGCTCGCTTTGTTGAGACCAGGATTTTCTGAATAGCGGGCTTAGGATAATTAGGCCTATACCGAACAGGTAGATGCCCACCTGCAACATCGAAGGTGTCGCTTCATAGCCGATCAATGCATAGAGCAAATACCCGATAATCGAATTTTCAGGCATCGCGTTAGAACTGTCCCAGGCTATCGGGGTATAGGGCAGCCAATCCGCTTGCGTTAACAGCAACACCGCCTGGGAACCCATATTTCCCGCTATGAAACAGAGCAGTATGAGGCTCACACGAAATGACCAATTCAGCGAGAGGTTTATCAAACCATAGAAGAGAAGAACTCCCGTACTAATGCCTATCCCAGCGCCTATGAAACCACCGAGCATCACAGGAGTGAAATTTTCTTCCTGTCCAGCAACACCAACAATATACAAAATAATTTCCGAGCCCTCTCGGATTATGGCGAACATGACTATACCTGTCATACAGCAGGCAGCGAGACGGCTTCTGAGCTTCACGCTATTTAATAGCCGACCTTTCGGCACCATGAATGCCAGCAGGCAGATCAAGATAAAACTAAGCAGATGTATGCTGGAGTTAAAAACCTCCTGCCCTACGTAGTCGAACATCTCTGAAATCTGTGGCGTATAGAATGAATATACTGATGCCCCAACGCTACCTATGGCTATACTGATGGCGACCCAACGAGTGCGCAGCACAAAGGCCTTGTCCCAGCTTTTCTGAAAAAGATGAGTAAACGCAAGCAAGACACTAATTAGCAGCGCCGCCTCGATCATCTCCTGCAACACTAGGATAACGGCATTAAGAAACATGTCTGACCCCAACTCTCAAGCTCACTTTACTACTACCATACCCTGCGCGGTCTTTGGGTAGAATTCGCCAAAGAAGGGATATTCGCCTGGCTCTAGAGGCCCGATGAATACTACCGCCTGTCCGTTACCCACGATGAGCTTCTCTCTGTTGAGTTCGAAGCTCTCGAACTCTTCCGGCGTCGGGTCCTGATTAATAATGCGGACGCGAACCTTCTGCCCAGCGGATATCTCCAGCGTGGCTGGAAAGAACAGATGATCCTTTATGATCAATTCTATTTCTTCGGTCGCTGCCACAGCAAAGGACGGGCCAGCGAAAGCTAGCTGAGCGACTAGAACTCTGATTGCGCCTCGCACTGTCTTTTTCATCTCATTGCTTCTTCTTGAAATAGATACGAAAGTTACTGCCACTTTCAAAACTGGAATCGATCAACTCTAGTCTTGCGCCGTGTAGCTGGGCGACGTGGTTCACTATTGTTAAACCAAGACCGCAGCCCGGAAGTCGGGGAGAATCGCTTTTGGAGTCGACACGATAGAACCTGTCAAAAACACGAGCCTTATCCACATCTGGAATTCCGAGGCCACTGTCTTCCACACTGAGACATATCTCACTGCCAAGATCCTCTACGCGAACCACTACATCGCCACCCTCGGGAGTGTACTTATTAGCGTTCACCAGTAAATTGGAGAGGAGGGTCTCGAGCGCAAACGTATCACCCTCTATATGCACTGACTCGCCAATCAGCTCTATATGTTGTCCCTTCCTCTCGAAATTCGAATACAGGCTCGCTACCTGATCTTGCGTAATAGCGTAAAGATCGACCATTCTGCAATTATTGGCAAACTGTTCAGGTGTCGCTCTGTACAGTGAGAGCAACTGCTCGATTAGATGCTGCATTCGATCCACGCCTTCCTGCAACTGCTGGAAGGAATCGTGTTTAGTATCCATTTCGGCGCTCAAATTGTGCAACTGAATCTTGAGAGCGCTCATGGGTGTTCGCAGCTCATGGGCGGCATCGGCAGAAAAGCGTTTCTCTCGCTCCATGCCCCGGTTGAGTCGCAGAATGAAGCCGTTGATCGATTCAATGACCTGATCCAGCTCAATGCGCGATTCTGTGCCGGAAACAGGAGAGAGATCGTTGGCTCCCTTATTCTTGAGATCAACTGACAACTGCTGCAATGGTCTAAGCCCATGACTGACTATGATCCAGATCAGTATACCTACGATAGGGATGCCCAATAGCAGCGGCAATATTGATTGCAGGACGACGTTTTCTGCCAGAATAAAGCGAAGATCTGTTCTTTCCGCCACTATTACCCAACGGTTCAGCGGCTGTTCGAAACGCGTAAACGTGCGCCAACGATAGCCATTAAAATTTACGAATTCGAACCCCGGTACGAATTCCTGCAGTGGCTCTTCTGGCGCGCCATTCGAAGCGGCGAGCAGCTGCGAGCCATCCCATATTTGAAAGGACAGATCGTTGCCAAGACGTAATTCTTTCGTGTTTTCATTGGTTAGATCCAGATTCGATACCAATCGTGCCAAGTCCAACAACTGATTGTCGAATAGCGTGTCTGCCTCGCGCATACTGGACTGATAGCCCTGTAGAGCCGCTACGAAATTGAACAGTATCAACGTAGCAAGAATACTTGCGATCAGGAAAAATCGAATAGAACGCAAGAATGGACCTCTTTAGACTTGTTCGGCATTCAGCTTATAACCGACGCCACGAATTGTCTTGATGAACTCGTTGCCGAACTTTTTACGCAGGTGGTGAATATGAACCTCTACTGCATTGCTGCTTACTTCCTCGCCCCAACTGTATAAGCGGTTTTCCAGGACGGGTCGGGTCATTACCCTGCCGGCATTTTCCATGAGGCTCTTCAGCAGCATGTATTCCTTACGAGCGAGTTCCAACTCCTCACCCTTGTAGGTGACACGCTGATCGATCGTATCCAGGCATACCCCCCCAATGGTTATCTCAGACGTCTTTACCGTAGAGAGCCTTCGCTCAAGAACACGCAGGCGCGCCAATAGCTCAGTCATCTCGAACGGTTTGGCGAGATAGTCATCGGCACCGCTGTCGAGTCCGGCGACCTTATCATCGACGCTGTCTCTCGCGGTCAGCAACAGTACCGGCAGCGTCTTGTCGGAAACTCGCAGTTTCTTCAAAACTGCTATGCCATCGATGTCGGGCAGGCCTATATCGAGAATGACGATATCGGGGCGCTCAACTTTTACCGCGTGCAAGGCAGCATTCCCAGCTGCAACATGATTCACCGCATAGCCGGATTTCTGTAACGCCTGTTTCAAGCCATTGGCCAGGGGCAGGTCATCTTCGACTAAGAGTAGTTGCATTTTAGAACCTGATTTCCGGACTATTCACTACAGCTTAGCGCTTCCTGTTCAATAGTTCGAGGGCTTCTCTTATCTCTCGCTGGCGACCAGAATCCGCGACAGGTCGATCTGGTCTTGCCGGCGCTTTCTGTGCCCGTAGCAGGTACTTCTCGGCCAAATCGTAACGCTTCTCATCCAGCAGATAGGTGCCGTAGAAGTAGTTGGTATCGATGCCCTCGGGGTTTAGAGTCACTGCCTTGCGTAAAAGTTCCTCCGCCTTGTCTTCGTCGCCGAAGCCCACCGGCCAACCCGGAACACTATGGTATAGAGTGCCCAGACTCGTATAGGCAGAACCGCCTAGCGCATTCGCATCCAGCTCCATCGCGAACTCCAGATCGGCCTTCGCTTCTTTCGCCAGACCCAAGGCCCCCAAGCCTCCCCTTGCACCGGCATAGGTTGACTTGATGATGCCTCTCCAGATCCAGACCTCGGCTGAGTCAGGCTTCTTGCTACTGAGTTCTTCGACCGCCTCTACCAACTGTGTGAATGCGGAGAGCTGTGTCTTCCCCTCGAGTTGGTAGTTGACCTCTGCCCAGCGCTGTTGCAAGTGAGACAGCTCCGACATTTCCTGAGCTGCCGACTGGACCGACCACAGTCCTGCGAAAACAACTGAGAAAAGAATAATTCCAAGATTTGATTTCATGATGATTCACCTAGTGTTGCATAGCGTTTAATGACATCTAATTTACCCACCAAGGACTTTCTTACTAGACCTGGCAAGACTGCGTTTACTACTACAAATAGTTTTTCCGGCCAGCCCAGATAGCGCTGCGACCTATTGCTCTTGATTGATTCTACGATCTCTCTTGCTACATATTCCGGGCTATCCGAGCTGTTGCCTAGCGCCGTATTCAGGTCATTCACACTATTGGCATTGAGTGCGGTGCTGGTAGCGCGTGGGGCTATATAGAGAACCTCGACCGATGTATCTGCCAGCTCTCGCGAAAGTGCTTCGGTGAAACATTTCAGCCCTGCCTTGCTCGTACAATAGGCGACGAAGCCGGGGTGACCGATGCTCCCGAATATAGAACCTACATTCAGTATTATGGCCTCGGACTTGGATTTTAATATCGGTATCAGCGCATGACACAGCAACACCGGAGCCGTAAGGTTTATTGACAGCATCTTCTCTACAAGCTGAGGAGACTGTCTCTCGAACATAGCGAAATTCAGAATGCCCGCAAGATTGACTACCCCATCGATCCCCCCCTGCTCCTGGCAAGCCTCGACTATCGTCTGCCGGCCTTCATAGCTCGAAATGTCGGCACATACCACTGTGTGAGATCCGCCCAGCTTAGCGTTGAGCTTTTCGAGTAGTTTGCCCTGGTAGCAACTGAGGATTAGACGCGCTCCCTCCTCATGCAATTGCATGGACAGCAGTTCACCGATACCTCCGGTCGCGCCTGTAAGCAGCAATCTCTTTCCCGATATCTTCATAAGCTACGCCCTCATCCGCAACTTCGGAATACCATGGTCAACGGAAAGCGTGCGGAATATATTCCCGTACAGCTGATAGAACATCCGACAGGCGTGCACGATGATGTCCTGATCCGCCTGCTCGTCGATCCGGTTCATCAAGTCCTCGAAGAAAGCCACGTGATCTTGATCCAATGAGCCGTGTGAGTAGAGATAGGAGAACGCGTTCTGTGGTAAGTTGAGATTGCCTTTAACCGAATCTGCCACCCTGTCAGCCAGCTTGATGCTGGTTCCTTCAAGCACATGCACCATGCCAAAGAAGCCCATGGGGTTGACTCGTTGCGCCATGTCATAGGCATAGGCCACCATAATTTCTGTTGCGGCAGAGGGCTTACCATTGCGGACTGCCTCCTTGTCATAGCCACAGTTCTGTATGTCGTTAAGAATCCATTCCTGATGCCCGAGCTCCTCCTCAATATATTCTGCTACCGCCGTGCGCATCCATTCCTTATCCTCAGGCAGTCTGGAGCCTACGGCCATCATTAGAGGAACCGTATGCTTTACGTGATGATAGGCCTGCACCAGAAAGGCAACGTAGTCATCAATTTCAATCTCCCCCGCGAAACAGCGCGAGATAATCGGGGCGGAAAGTAGTTCCTGACTGCCCTGATCAGTCTGAGCCACCAATGTATCGAAAAATTTCATGCTGTTATTCCTTATACTGCTGTTGATTGATTAGTACCTGTTAACTGGACATCATGCGGCGCGGTAGCATAGAGCGCCTCTATCTCGTTATGAAAGGCAGTGTTTATCTGGTGGCGTCGAGGCCGACCGTTGTCAGTCATGAAGTTGCTATTCTCATGAAGGGGTTTATCAAGCCGGTGCCAGGATACAACCCTCGCATAGTCTGGCAGGCCAGCGTTCACTCGATCGATGCAGGCCTGAATCTCAAGGTCACGAGTGAGTTCGGAGCGGGCTGTGATTAGTGCGGAGCAATAAGGCCTCGCATCTCCCAGCAGAACAGCCTCAGCCAGAAGCGGGTTCGCCAATAGCTCACTCTCCACCCATTCGGGGGAAATGTTTCTACCGAAACTCGATATCAGCAGGTTTTTCTTGCGGCCATCGATATGCAGAAATCCATCCTGATCTAGATGACCAAGATCACCGGTGGGTATTTCCTGCTGATACCAGGATTCCGGCTCGTTTGCGTAGCCCAACATAGTATTGCCCGAGACGATCACTTCGCCTTCACGCAGAGTAACTGTCAGGCCTGGCAAGGGCTTACCGCAAGTCCCCGACTTGGAACCGGCATGGGTATTCAGACTGACAACTGAGGCGCACTCAGAAAGCCCATAGCCCTCGTAGACGGGAATGCCTAGCTGCCTGGCCTCATTCAGTAGATCCACCGATACCTTGCTGCCGCCAACCGCAACAAACTGTAATGAGGCGGGGCATGTCCACCCTTTCTTGATAGAGTTGACCAACAACAGGAGTAATTGGGGAATAAGAATAATCGAATCCGGTTGCACCGATTGAATGGTGGAGAGCAACTTCTGCGGATCGAGTAACACGCTACCGGAGAAACCTAACTCTTTCGCCCGAGGAATGATGACCTCACCGTGTGAAAGCATCGGCGCGTACACGCCGGCGACATTTTCCAACAAGGTACTCAGTGGCAGCAGACAAAGATGCCGCGGAGCTTCAATATCGATGAGCGTGGAGAGCCTCTGAGCCTGCAGCATAAGTTGCCCGTGGCTCAGGCAAACGCCCTTCGGCTCGCCGGTCGAACCGGAAGTGAATGTGATCTTACCCGTGCCAGCAGGCAGAGTGGCAGACTGGGCTATGTTTTCTAAACGGCATAGACTAAAGTTCTCTGCGCCCAATAGCTGCAGAGGCTCACAGTCCGCCTGATATCTCGCTTCCAGCAACGCAGCATCGTCAGTAATGACAACATCAATAGCGCTGGCGTTAAGTGCATGGTGAAGCTGCGCCTCGGAGAAAAATTCCGGCAGTGGCAGGAGACAGATATCTGCGTCGCGACAGGCGATGTCAACAAGCGCCCATTCGATGCAGTTTCCGGCCAGCAGAGCCAGGCGAGTGATACCTTTGTCGCGCAGCACTGACATGAGTTTAAGCAACTCTGACTCTATGATGGTCAACGAGAAGCTTCTCTCAAGGTCGCTGAATGCAAAAACGGAACGTGGCTCTTGGTTATGCATTAGAGCGCCCAGCTTGCTTGATCTCTACTGCCAGCGAATTAATCCGGTCACTGTAGAAACGCTGCACCAACGCGAAGATATTTCTCTGATCCACCAGCGCCTGTGCATTACAGAGGCGACCGGCCACTACCTGAGGTTGATTCTCGTAGTAACTGCCCCAGTCGGCGCCAGAATTCTTGTCGATACGCACCGACCTCGCCTGAGCGATCACCTGTGTATGAAAGCCCAGTTTATGTAGACTATGTAGCAGCGGCTTCGTTGCCGTGAAGACCATCCAGTCGAATCCAGCCTGCTTCATTACCGATGCAAGAATGATGAACATCAAGCGACTCGCGCCCAATGTTGTAGATACCAGATTGCCTATCTCCACGATCTGGTCGCGGCTAATCTCCTCTGAACAGAGCTGTCCAAGCTCGCACTCTACAGGTGTATCAAGATATTGTTCGAGGAAGAACGGTTGAGTAGATGTCCCTAAAGAAAATCCCGCGCTGGCTGAGAGTTGACCGCTGCAGCGCAGCGTTAAAAACAAGGGCAGAAACTCTGCCAGGCTGGCTCCGTAGCTAGACTCGAATTTCGAAGCCACATAGTGTTCGACCTCAGCCCTGTTTTGCGCCCGCCTGGACACCAGATCGAATTTGGGACTCGGTGTCAGCCACTGCTTAAGAAATGGCGACATCCCGGCCTCTTCATTAGCTGCGGCAGTAGAAGAATGAATTCCACCGGTTTGACCTGATTTTCCTATCGCTACTACAGACATGGCCTCTACCTATTTGGGGTAATGTGGAGGCCAAATTACGCTTAAAGTCTTAACAGTTTCTTAAGAGCCTAATAATATTTCAGGAAGTTCCCAAGGTCTTTTAAGGCTGGCTTAAGAATAGCTCCCTAATATGGCCAACTGTCAGTCGACTAATAACAGGGAAAGTCCATGATCCGAGAGCACCCGTTTCTCATACGCTCCGTTCTTCTACTCTGGTTCCTGGCGTTCGTTGCTTTGCTACTACAAACCCTGCCAGGCAGCGAGTCTGTGCTTGTTATCGCTTTTCTGGTCATTACAACTGCCCTCTGGGCTGCGCTACTCTGCCTACCCGTCTATGTTCTAGCTTTAGCCGCTATCAAGTCGGTGAAGATGCCCATCCTCTACATCATGTTGTCTGTGCTAGCGTTACTGACCGCCTACTCCCTGTTCATATTCCTGATCTCGAACTTCAAGCTCTACTCAATCTACGGCTTCTATACGAATTTCTTCGTATTGAATCTGGTTTCTACACCCGGCGGCATAGCGGCCATGGGGATATCTGCATCGACATGGAAAAGCGCGATAATCGCAGGGCTTTCAGGAATTTTCGCATTCGCTTTCCTGGTACGATTTATTCCATTTGAGAAAGCTATTCCCCATGGCCTTAAGAAGAAGCATATCCTCTCAGTACTCCTTCTATGCTTCGCGTCGGAAAGCTTCATCTATATCTATGCGAACTACACAAATATCGTCCCAGTTCTCAATTCTGCTGACAGAGTCATGTGGTATATGCCAATTACTGCCGATTCGGCTCTCGGTGACATGGGACTATCGCGCACGCTGAGATTCGAGGATGAATTGTCTTACTCTGCCAAGACGGGGAGCCTGAACTATTTCGATAGCGAGTTGCTGGCGGCACCTGCGCCGGAAAATAGGCTTAACATCGTTTGGTTGGTGGCCGAGTCCTGGCGCGCCGATACGGTCACTCCCCAGATCATGCCCCATACCCACGCCTTTGCAAACGATCAACAATGGTTTCAGAACCACTACAGCGGTGGTAATGGGACACGAATGGGCTTGTTTACACAGTTTTACGGACTGTATGGTCACTACTGGTTCGACGTGTTGCGAAACCGACGCCCTCCCCTATTGATTGAGCAACTTCGCGCACAAGACTATCAGTTCAAAGCAATCACCAGCTCGGCGTTCACTTATCCGGAGTTTGATAAGACTATCTTCAGCAGCCTGCCGGCTGAAAACCTCCAGGAATTTAATACCGGGCATGGATGGGAGAGAGACCAGAAGAACACGACCGATCTAGTCTCCTTCATAGAGGATGCTACTGAACCATTCTTCGCATTTATGTTCTTCGAGTCTGCCCATGCGAATTACTACTTCCCCCAGGAAGATGTCATAGACGGTGACTATATCGAGGACTTCAACTACCTAACCGTCGATCTTGAGGCCAGCATGCCGCAGATCAAGTCGCGCTATATCAATGCAACACACCACCTGGATCGCCAACTGGCACGGGTCTATCAGATACTCGAAGAGAAGAACTTGATGGATAACACCATCGTAGTGGTAACCGGCGATCACGGTGAAGAGTTCATGGAGAACGGCCGCTGGGGGCACAACTCCACATTCAGCCAGCAGCAGATTCGCGTGCCGATGATCGTCCATGTGCCAGGCATGGAGAAGAAGAAACATACGAATATGAGCAGCCATATCGACATGCCCGCGACTATTATGAGCGCACTCGGGCTAGACTTGGACGCTAGCCGTCATAGCTTCGGAGAGGATCTGTTTGATTCTGAATACGAGCGAGACTACACCGTGGTAAGCGATTGGCATGGCAATACCTTAGTAACGCCGGAGGTGAAAATAATATTCAGCGTAAAAGGCGCGTCCTATCATGCGAGCAGCAGCGACATCAACGACCAACCGATAGACCTAAACGACGACAGTCTCGACTACCAGAGTGCTCTCGCCGATTATCTTCAACGACAGAATCGATTCTATCAATGACGATTTTCGATCATGGTTAGCTCTAGCGATCGCCGCCCGATCACTTCTTGCTGAATAGTCGACTGAGAAACCCACCGTTCTTGTCGGCCCGCATCTTCCTTCTATCTCTTAGCTCTCTCTTCTTCGTCATTAATTTGACCTTCACACTGTCGCTGGGCCGGGCCTTGTAGAGCGTCCTGCTGTGTTCGATTTCGTCGTGGATACTCTTGGATGCCGTGTAGTAATAAAGGGCGATAGATTTTCGCGTGATGTGATCAGGCGTATTGAGCGGGTCTGGATGACCGTGATTACTGTCGGGGTCGGTATTGAATATTACACAGCGATTGGCTATCGGCGCGATAGACTGGATACAGGACGTCATCTCCGGATTCCACAGCTCGAGGTTTCCTCCATAGGAGTCTTTCCAGTTCTCATTGAGGTAGATGATGACGTTTATCCTTCGCTCCAGATGCATGGCCTTGTTGATTCTAAAATCAGAATGAATTCCCAAGCGACCACCCGTGCGAGTTTCATGCAGTCCGCCCCCGGAATAATAGGGATCGGGAATCAAGCCCTGAATAGAGGTGAGTTCCTCTAGCAGCCCTAGCATCGGCGCCGAGTTAAATAATAGGAATAGGCTCTTCAATCGATTCGGGCAGTCATAGGGACTAATCTGCCTCTTGTGGAGACCTGTGTATTCTCTCTCGAAGGCAACCTCTCCCTCGACCGCTTCTTTCGGGAAATCGGCACAGACCGACTGCAGAATCTCATTAGGGAGGAAGTCATCGATCGCGATATGAGGAAAGGGGTCTGCATTCCCATAGAGCTGGGAGAGGCTCAGGCCGTATTCTTTGGCCGAGTCCATATCCAGAGAGAGACCTTCGTCGCTCTTGATGGGAATTGTCTTCGAATTCGAAATCATAATTTACTGCCCAAAATTGCACTAAACGAGGTCAGATCAAGGATTAATCGCAAGCTAGTATGCGTCATACACGCCCCTGCATACACGTATGAATGTTTAGCAATCTACCTAATACCGCAGTAGCGCGAATGAGCACGATTATTCGCCTTCATCCTTAAGCGTTCCTTAAGAAACAGAATCTATTATCCACCTCAGGCTACACAATCGTTCGACTTGCAGATTGGAGTGAATACATGTCAGAGAGCGCTCAGCCCTTCAGTATCCTGATGGTTAACTACAAGACCAGGCAGATGACATCGCTATGTCTCGAGCTGCTGAAGACGCACATCGATACCCAGAGAGTCGAAGTCGTTGTAGTAGACAATGGCTCGGATGACGAAAGCGTAGAGTATCTCAGATCTCTGGACTGGATTACCCTCGTTCGTCGCAGGCAGACCAAAGGAGAAGCGGCGTTCATCTCACACGGCGAGGCCCTCGATGAAGGCCTAAAGCACGTAAAGAATCGCTATGTTTGCCTTCTGCACACGGATACTTTCATTCACGACCCTCAGGTGTTTGAATTACTACTGACTAAAATTCGCAGGAAAGGCGTCGCTGCAGTCGGCTCGCTCCATCAACGCCACCGCGGGCTTCATCGACGACTCTTTAGAAGCTGTAAAAAAGCAACTCGCTACTATTTTAGGAAGCTCCTCTATCTGCTTGGAATCAACAGCTCCACACCCAAGCCGTTTCGCGACATCTATCTCAAGAGCTTTTGTTGCATGTGGGACGTAGACTTGATTAGAAGCGAGAAGCTGCAATTCTGTGCCGAAGACAAAAACCCTGGCTACTTCATGCAAGACGAACTAACGAGAAGAGGATTTGAATTTACTAATCTGAAAACCCGCATTCTCTTTGACTACTTGGATCATGTTCAATCTGGAACTGTGGTTGAGCTCGAAAAGATCGAATGCAATCTGCGAAGGGCTCGCGAATACGACAGGGTATTGAAGCTAGTCTCAACTGGGGTATAGATATAAATTGAAGCCCAGCGTCTTAGCAGTCAAAACACCCTGCAGCTAGCCAGAACAACCAAGACCTGAGCTGAAGAAGCTAGTAATTAGGATTACTGCGAGTCTCGTGGCACCATAAATTCTCACTTGTCAGAGCGTCCATATAGGCGTAAAAAGACTATCGTGAATTCTTCTCTCAAAATCTCGTATCTGCTTGCGCTATTACTGGCGGTTGGCTCTATTGCCAATTCATCGGCAACAGATAGCTGCCTCGAGAATCTCAGCTGTGCTGACAACAACCTGAACATCGGCCTGCTTGAGAATGAGGAAGACACGAATGATCTCGACTCCTTCTCTTGCGAATCTATTAGAACCGCATTTAACTTAGACAGAACTCACTCACACTTCGAGCTGCAGCTTCAGCGCGTTGCCAATCATTTCTCGCACCGTCCGATCCGCGCACCTCCTTCGTCCTCCTAAGCCCGCACAGCAACTCATTCGCTCGCTGAATGAGTTACACAGTTAAGAATCAATTCCCAAGCAGCAACACCTGTTCGCTTGCCACGGTTGATTCTCTATCAAGGACAAGAAGCAGGATCGATAGCGGAGATAATCCATGGAACTATTAGTTTGGGATACCAATATGTTGGTGTCGGGTTTAATCCTGACCGTTACATTCATCTTTATTTTCACCGAATCAACCCATGGCATTCATCGAGTAAAGGCCGCTATGTTGGGCGCGGGGGCTATGATGCTCGCCGGTAATATGTTCGGGTTCTATTCTTCGGAGCAGGCGGTAGAAGCGATAGACTGGAACGTAATTTTCCTGCTCGGCGGGATGATGACTATCGTCGCCATCATGATACCTACCGGTGGCTTTCAGCAATTAGCCTACAAGATTGCCGACCTAAGCAAAGGCAGGTTGTTCCTGCTTTTAGCAATGCTGGGCTCGGTGGTCACATTCCTTTCGCTATTATTGGATAACGTTACTACGGTTGTCATCTTCGGGCCGCTGATTATCCTCATTTGTCAGTCGCTAAAGGTCAACCCCATTCCCTATCTGCTAGCTGCCGCGCTACTTTCCGACACTGGAGGAGTTGCCACCCTGGTTGGAGATCCGCCGAATCTGATGATCGGTTCCGCTGCGGGGATAGGATTCAACGAGTTCATCTATCACATGGGTCCTATAGTTCTGGCGGCCTGGATCACTATACTTTTTTTTCTTCGACTGCTCTTTAAAAAAGAGCTTTCCGTAATTCCTGCAAAGCTGGAGGTGCCCAAAGAAACCTTGCTGAAGGACCCGCAAACCTGGTACAGCGCACTGTTTGTATTGGCCTTAATGGTCGTGGGTTTCGTACTACACGATAGCCTTGGATGGGAACCCTGGTTTGTCACGGCTATAGGCTTAACACTGCTAATCTTTATGGGACACGAGATCGACCTCGAAGATCACTTCGTGGAGATCGAGCTGACACTGCTGATGTTTTTCATCTCCCTGTTCATGATCATCGGGGGAGTAGAACACAGCCACTTCCTCGAGTATCTGGGTCAGTTTATTATCCCGCTAGTCGATGCTTATGGTTTGTTATTCACCTCGATAGCCTTGATGTGGATCGCGGCAGTGTTATCTGCAGCCATAGACAACATTCCATTCACCGCTGCGATGATCCCCATCATCATCAGCATGGAAGCACAGGGAATAAATGTAACGCCATTGTGGTGGAGTCTAGCCATCGGCGTAGGCATGGGTGGAAACGGGACTCATCTCGGCTCAACGGCCAATGTGTTTATCGTGACCATATCAGAGAAATTGGCGAGGGAGCAGAACGACCCAAGCCTGGCCATCACGCCAGGCCTATGGTTTCGCAAAGGCACACCTGTGATGCTGCTGACCCTGGTCGTGTGCTCTATAATTATGATTCTGTTCTTCGATTTCTTCGCGACGCCGCTCTGAGGTTTGGTCTAGGACCTATATAAGAGCGAGGCGTGAAGAAAGCGGCAGCCTGAGGCTTAGGCTGCCACAGAGCTTCGATTGTGAGACATCTGCGGGAAGTGTGCGGCAATGCCTGATGCCATTGCCGTGCGTCTTGTCGAGCTTAGAAACTACGGTTTTCTATAGGAAATTGTTCGGCCAGATCATGCTGCGCCACATATGGGCAACGGGACTGCCATCGAAGCCCAGGCCTTCCTTGGGCTGCCTGAAGTGACGACCGATGATGTCGGTGAAGTCATCGACATCTACGACAACACCTTCTTCGAATGAGTAGAGATCGTTCAGAGTTATCAGGCGCGCTGTCATGTACCAGCGATGCTTCTTCGCCGCCTCCCATTCCTTTACGAGATAGGGCTCCGGCTTGTAGTCTGCACCGAAGAAGTTGATATAGGCTTCCGGGTATTCGTAGCCAACCGATTCATCCGGGAAGAAACGCAGAGCCTGGTGTTTCTCGATGGCCCAGCTTACCTCCTCATCCACATAGGGCTTGACCATCTGCGCGCAGTAGTAACCGTGATCGGTACGAATGAAGTTGCCCACACAGATGTCGTGCAGCAGGCAGGCCAGCACAATCTTCTCGTCCAGGCCATTCGCTTTCGCAAGTCTTGCGCTCTGTAATACGTGGTTAGCCGGCGCGAAACGTAGTTTGTAGAAGTCTATGAGAGTGGGTGCCGCTGGCATTACGGGGAGTCGCGGATCGTCGTGCTGATACCAAGGGCGGGTATCGCCCGCTACCGGCTCGGGCGTGGGATCGATGCTACAGAACCAGGGCGTGGCTATGCGCTTGTCCAGCTCAACACTCAGCGCATCTTCGAGCGCATCGGCCTTGTCGGAAAGCGTTGCACCGCCGGCGATAGAGACCACCGTCGCCGCACTGAGATTATTCAGAAAAGAGCGTCTGTCCATTTCACATTCCCCCGTGGTGGAGATTAGGAAAGATGCAGATACTGCTTCATTCGGCACCGCTTGAGTGTAGGTTTACCATAAAAACAAGGCCCACGTCATCTGCTGTGTATCGATCAACTAGCCACCCCACTTCAGGAAGTTGAGAAACTCGCGGCGATTCTTGGGCCCATAGGTCAGAAAACTGGGCTGCGGGTTCTCCTGGTAGGCGAGCTTCTCGGAGGTAACTATATCGTTTGCCGTCAGCGCCCGTATCTCGGACTGATCGATCTGATACGGTACGGCAGCATTCAGACCGAACACCTTGCGGCGCAGTTCGGGACTTATAGAGGTGTAGCCAAAATTTTCCTGGAACTGTTCCGATATCTGGAAGGTACGAAATGCCTGAATCTGATCCTGCGGCGAGCCGTACCAGATGGAATCGGTGCCCCACAGCACGTTGTCTTCGCCTATGTATTTGAATAGTTTTCCGAGGGCATGAGCGGCATTATTCGGATTGCGCATCAGGAAGCGCCAGGTGCTGCCGAGCTCGGCATAGACATTCGAGTTTGGTGTGACGTCGTTGTCTATGACTGACTGGATCAGGGTGTCAATGCCATCGCGCCCAGCGCCCTCGGCAAAGGCCTGCTCCTCTACATTCGCAACGAAGCCGGAGTGGTAGACGATGAAATTCATATCGGGGAAGCGCTTCGCGACGATGCCTATGTCCGAACACTGGCTGTGCTCGTAGGACTGGGGGCCGAATGGCAAGCCCTTGTGGACGCAGATGTTGCGAACTCCCAGACGGCGTGCGCGCTCGATCATCGCGATGCCCGGCGCGTCGTGCAGGAAGAAGCCAACACCTCCAGGGCCGTACTGGGTATAGGTCTTGAACGCACAGATGTCCCAGCGCTCGGCAAGTTCGTCCATTCCTTCCAAATCGCCCTCTTGATTCGGGTTCACACGCCCGTGCAGCATCAGGCGCTTGCTGCCCTCCAGGTCCGAGACTATTCTGCGCGTCTCGTCTGCCTCCTCGATTGTCACCGGTTCACTCTCGCGGGTAGACGGCACGAAGGAAAGCACCATGATGTCGGTGTCGCTGTCCATGAAGATATCCTTGATGAACTCACTGCCGGAGAGGCAGTTCAGATAGGCTCTATCGCCGCCGCCATTCGCCGCCTCGCAGGCGGCCTTCTCCATCCCGGCATAGGGCCTGGCGAACGAGGGGACATTCTCCAGCCAGTCCCCTTCGGGATTCACATAGTGACCCTGCACATCGAAGATGAACTCCTCTCCCTCGACCTGCGCTGCGGCCGAGAACGAATCCAGGGCGCTCTCTTTGCGCACATCGAAGTAGCCGCCCAGTAGATTGCTATAAGCGTTCGCCTGATTGAAAGCCAGAAGCGAACTCGCCGCACCACAGCTGGAAACGAGAAACTTGCGCCGCGACTGACCTGTCTTCCGCGCGTGCTCGCCCGCCTGATCGAGCGCGAGTCGATTCGCCTTCTCATTCACCGCGGATATCGGGATTGGCTCGTACTCGCCGTTGGATGTGCTGTCGATCTTGATCGGCAGCCGAGTACCTTCTTTATCTAACTTGTCTATTATTGCCATGGATTTGCCTCTGCATGATCATAGCTAGCGCCTAGTTGGCGGGCAGCAGATCGAGTCTCTCGTACAAAACAGTTTCAATTTTCTCGCGCGTGTAGAACGCAGGGAAAACTTTGTCGTTCGCCCACAGCTCGAACAGATTATCGTACAGCGGACTGTCCGGGTCGCCCACCTGCCCCGGCGTGTTCATGCCGAGCGTGTTGTCCCAGTCGCGGGTATCCACGAAGATGCGGAACGAGGCGCCCGATGTCTGATTGTCGCCGCTACCTGTGGCGCCCAGGGTATAACCGTTGCCGCCCCTGGGTACGGGACCTACTTCAAGACGGCTCCTGATCTCTTCGTTAACCGCAGCACCGAGCGGGTGACGTATAAGCGCGTGTTTATAATCGGCTTGGCCATAGACCCAGTTCTGAATGTTAGGGCCTAACTTCTCTCGCAGATTAGCCACAGCCTGGGCGAGCGTATCCATAACGAACTCATCTCTACCTGCGAGTGGATCGCTGCCGAAGTCTCCGTCGGGCGCGAGTAACATGTCGATCGTCGTCTTCATGCCGACATTGAGAAAGCTGGTCGCCACCTCGGGAACCTTCAAAGTCTCAATATTGTCTAGCAGTTGCCGCTCGAAGGCGATGTAGATACCTGCCTCTACCGAGTCCTTGTCTAGCCTGAAATCCCAATCCAGCAACATCTGCCGCGCAGTTTCCACCTGAGGGTCGTCGGCGCGCAAGTCTTTAAAGAAGGGAGTGAGGGAACGCGCAGGGATCGAGAGATAATCATGTTGAAACTCGATCATATCCGTCATATTGAACTTGCGCCCTGAATTTAATAGCTCGCTGCCCCGTGCCCAGCGATAGGGATCGGTCCAGGTGTGGGCGATCGCATCAAGATGTTCATAGTCCGGCGGTGTATAGTTGCTGTTCGAAGTCTCGATATAACCTTCATCAGGGTTATACGCGTGCGGCTTCTGCTTTATCTCCAGGAAACCATCCCACTCATAACGTCCATCACCTGGAACCGGCACCAGGCCACTGAAGTTTCTCCTAAGCGGTGCGATACCAACCGCCTGCCATCCGATGTTGCCATCGCGGTCCGCCCAAATCATATTCTCGCCTGGAATATTGCTGTAGTTCGTCGCGTCGCGAAACTCTTCCCAGGTCTTCGCCTGATCCATACGCAGCGATGCCAAATACGGCGCACCACCGATCTCCATCCAGGCCGGTCTCACCGCATAGGCTAAGTTCTTGTTACTGTCCTCGAAGCTCACGGGGCCATGACGCGTGTACTTAAGCTCCACCGTCACCGATGGGGCGCCCTTCACTTCGATCGTCTCTTCGATAATCTGCATATCCTCCCAGCGTCCCTGATAGCGATACTGATTTGGATTTGCGGGATTCGTCTCGTATACCATGAGATCCTCGCCGTCGGTGCCAAATACCGTCAGGCCCCATGAACCCTGCTCGTTGTGCCCTATGGAGATGCCCGGTATCTCCGGCTCGCCGCCGCCTAACACATTCCAGCCCGGGCCCACTAGATGCGCCCAGTAACGTAGCGAAGGCACCGACTGCGCGCGATGCGGATCGTTAATCATCATCGGCCAGCCGTCTTGCGTGAGATCGCCACTGACTACCCAGTTGTTGCTGCCTATGTCGTCGAGATCGTGCTTCTGTAAGCTGATGTCTTCGGCTCGTACTGTCGCTGCAATCTGTTCGTACGACTGAATGGAGTTACGCGCAGCAAGGTCTACGATATCGCTGGCCTGGAATTTCATGCTGCTGCGATAGGAGGTATACAGATGCAGAATGTCGTTCTCAAGGAGCGACTCACAGTCGATCATGGGGTCGAGGGTGAGAATGGGTTCGCGCGGGTGAAAGTATTGCAGCTCACGCACTGCATCTTCACCAATAGCGCACACGGCTCTGCCGATGTTTAGCTCCTG
>CAXBLN010000020.1:0-30712 GCA_963976555.1 uncultured Gammaproteobacteria bacterium | reverse complement strand
CTCGCTGCAAGTCCAGCCCGAACCCGATACCGCAGCGCCGCCAACGAACGTCATGCCCGAGGGTAGTTGCCCAACAACTTCTATGTAGCCCGTGGCAGTTCCATAGGTCGCGGCACCACTGCCATTATTCTTTACTTCGATATTGAAAGTGCCGATGCTGTTGACCTTATACTCCGGATCCGCCTCGGAGATCGTGACCTCGATATCCGCGATATCCGCATTGGTGACACTGATTACCTCTGCCACCAAGAGCACGAGGTCCTGGCCAGCGGAATAGCGTGTCGTTATCTCTTCAGATGGATTCGCCGGGTCTGCAAACTCATACAACAGATCGGTGGGATCGTCGCCATCGATAAAGTGTGTATCGATGTCTACGCCATAACTGATGCCATATTGCGTGCCAGGAGCACCGGGTGGGTCAAAGGTTCCATCAAAGAAAACCGGATTCTCAAAATCTAGCTCGTAGCCATTGGACGGATTGCCGGTTGTAGGATTATCACCCTCTGGTGGATTGGGCTGAAACAGGTAGAAGTATTCTCCTGGCACACCGGTACCGGCAACGTCTGGGTCTTGCAGGGTATAGATTGGTCTGGTGATTGTGCCATTGAATTCTTCGGTCAGCGGATTGTAGTCCGTAACCAAGGTATTAAAATCATTCGGGTCGAAGTCGTTTGGCGTTTCCTGTAGTGTCAGACCCTCATTGGCACCCCCTAATCCGGCGTCTCCCTCCACCGTTATGTGGGTTACCTGACCATTCGGTCTTTGCGAGTTTGTATCCCGCTCTGCCATTCTGAAATTTCGCGGAACCAGAGTGAAAGATGAGTTCTGGAACGGCTGAAAACCGTGAAACAGATTGATGACTCTTAACTGCTCGTAATCGTTCTCATACAGCACGACCAGAGCAAAGCCTCCAGCACAGGATCCGCCGTTGAACCAGGGCGGGCCATCGTCGATCTCCAGATTGGAAAGAGTATACGTGCCGTTTGGACTCTCATCCGAGCCGGTTGTTTCGTTGTTCGTCCCTGCCATCAATGCGGTAACGTCTTTATAGCCTACGTAATAGTCGCTGTTGCTTGCAGTGGCTACATTTTCTATTAGGAACATCTCATCAGCTGTAATGTTCGTTGTGTTAGTGCCACCTGAACCATCCGGCGTCGTAAAGGTGACGTTATCAAAATTAGCAGGGACGACATTGGTGTTCGGCACTGCCGAACCTGAAATATTTGGCATATCGTATGAGCCTGATGCAAACCAATACAGCCAGGCCGCCGTCACATCGGAATCGAACTCTCCCGCCGCGCTAAACGCATCTCCCGAAGCCGCCAAAATTCCGTCGGCTGCATCTGGAAGGGTAAGAACAGTCGAGGCTGTGTTGGAGCCATTCATATCACAAACGCTCGCACCGTTGGCGGACGTCTGGAACGATGCTCCTACGGCTCGATAACTCATGTTGCCAGAATAGGTCTTGAACAGGATTACAGGCTCGTAGCCTTCGGCAACTGGAGGACCAGAAATGAGTGGATTGAACGCTGCAACTATATGAGTATGTCTAAAGGACGGATTGATACTCATACCCTGAGTGATAGTAATCGCCGCCGCACTGGAAGCATTGCCGGAGGCACCTCCAAAACCAGCGCCGGCTGGATCACTGGGTTGCGGGCTAAAGTTAACCATGGGTGGACTGGGCGAAACATTCGTCGTATCGGCCGGATTTCCGATACCGACAATGCTCAATATCAGCGCATTATTTTCAGTAGGCGTTACCGTTGTCGATGCAGTGGTGACGTTGTTAACGTCAGAACTGGTAGCGTTTAATTGCCCATCGTCCGGCGTACCCAGATTCTCTGTGGGGAATGTCTGTTCTACATCGGTAAGGAAGAAGGCGCAGGCGGCAAGGCTGGTATCGGTGTGAGTGACAACCACATCGTAGTTATTCGCCGCCGTTGGCAGTTGTATCTCATTCATTGCCCACAGAGAGGCATAGTTGTCGGTAGTGCCCGCTTCGTCCACCCGCAGGTCTTTGAGCAGCTGCGCCTCACCAGGGTCATTGAATAAAGCCCCATCAAAAGAGACGCTACTAACGATAGCCTCTCCCTCGTGCACAGTCGCAACGGCGACCATTCTTCCGCGAAGATTCGGGTCCAGAGCTTGCGCGGTGATCGGCAGCGAAATAGTGAGTGGGCTACCACCTACGGCGCAGACCCGCTGAGCTACCGCCGGAATACAGGATCCAATCTCAAGATTCGGGTCTGCTGCGCCCTCTTCCACTATCACGCCATCCACAGCCAGCGCGATGACCTCGTCGACAATATTAAAGTTAACTGTCTCTGCATTCAGGTCGGAGAAATCGAGAGTGACGATGCCGTTGTCATCCGAGCCGATGCCATCGTCGTCGAAGGTGTAGGAAACAGCGCCACCGTCAACCACGGCAAGACTGAGGGAGCCAAAACCTGAGTTTATGCTCCAATTGCCATTGTTGGTGCTGGTGGAAATATTTATTTGACCGGCGTAGTCTGTGGCTATGGTGCCAGTACTATCATATACCTCGATGGTAACCGCCTGAATCTCACAGGCTGTAATGTTCGCCCCGTTGTGAGTTGTGCCGCCATCGAAGCTGATCTGAAAAGTACATAGCCCAACTGCCAGATTCGGATCATTCGCGCTGCCCGGGCTGCCTGGGTCAGAGGTTTTCGAATCGCTGACATTGATATTCAATGAGGGGGCTGCTGCCGCGGTGTGAGTAAAGTTTAGAAGGACTACGCCATCGTCGTCCGCTGGGTTTGACCCTGGGTTCGTGTCTACAAAAGTATAGCTGGCGGCTCCATCCTCCCCAAAAGGATCGTTCAAGGTTCCATTCGCGGAAGCATCGGCAGACCAGGATCCGAAACCAGTACTAGTGCTTAGATTGATTGTGCCGGTGTAGTCTGTAACAGGGTCGCCATCGAAATCGACTAGATCGATGCGCACCTGTTTAATCGAACAGACATCCGTTTCGAACGGAGCCGTATCGCCAGGAAAACTAATATTGAAGACACACGCTCTGAATGTGAAGGTACCATCGGTATTTACCAGAGTTGCGCCCGACATGCTCGCGGTGAGTGTGACTGTACCTGGCCCGCCCGGCGGTGCCAATACACTGTAGCTTACCGTAAATTCCCCATCATCACTTGGATCGAACCCGTAGGTGGCGAAACCGTCGTTTCCGCCTGGCCCCGTAAGTGTGCCGCTCCCGCCAGTAAGCACATAATTGCCCTTCGCCGTGCTGGTCTGCATCACTACCGTACCGTTAAAGCCTGTCGCATCTCCACCATCGCGATTGCTTAGCTTATAGGTAACAGATTCGGCAGGTCGACACACATCAGAAATATTCCCGACGGTGGCGTTTGCCGTTGTTATCGTCAGCGTACACTGAGCGATATCCGTTAATACCGGAACCGCGCCGCCCTGAACTAGCGCGATGCCCTCGTCGGTTATACCAGTGGCACCGAAACTCAAGTTCGTGGCAACGACCTGATTCCGAAAATCGAAGGTAATGGTGCCCGCTTCAGAGCCATTAAAATCATAGCTCGCCGTACCATCGCCGAGGCCGCCGCCGGTCAATGTGCCGGGATAGGTTTCCAGCAAATTTTCGAACCACAAACCCTGTCCTGCCGATGTCGTGAGGTTGATGACGCCGCTGTAGTTGGTCACGGCGGAACCGCCCGCCTGAATCTCGAATGTCACCCGGGTTAGACTGCAGACATCGCGGGTAGGATCTCCGTCGGTCAAGGTCACGACTATTTCACAAGCAACTACCGTCAGCGCGACATTACCCGCCGCCTCTGGAATGGCAAGCCCAGAATCTTCGGTCAGCGCCAGATCTACAGTTGCTGTTGAGTTGCTGCCATGTATGTAATCCACAACCAACTGATGCGGCGTACCTGGCGTACTGGGCGTGATGGCGAAGGGATAAGTCGCTATACCATCGTCGGATGGAGCATTGGTAAGTACGAAGCTGCCGGAGGTCAGAGAGTAGTTGCCAAAACTGGAACCGGAGCCATTGTTAATCGTTAGGGTTCCAGAATAATTCGTGGCGGGATTGCCGACTGTGTCTTGCAGGGAGATGGTTACCGACTCCATGGCACAAGTTTCTACCTGATTTCCTGCTTCGTTGGTAACGACAAATTCACAATTTCGAATCAGTAGGGGTGTCGGCGTGTAGCCAGGCTGGGTACTTTCCAAATAGGTACCCGTACTATCGCTAGCACCGAAATCGATAGAAGTGTTTCCACCTATTGGGTTGTAATACTGGAATGTAGCTGTTCCAGCCTCGGCACCGGTAAAGGTATAGGTCATGGAACCATTGCCATTGTCCGTAAAACCTCCTGGGAGCCCCTGCGAATTTAGCCAGGTCGCATTCGTACTATTGGAGGCGGTTAGGGTCACGGTACCGGTGTACCACGGCAGAGTGATTCCGCTGCGATCAGTTGCTCGCACTGTGATTAACTCGACCGCACATTCGCTGCTGGCACCATTGACGTTGTTTATGCCCGCCTCGGTGTGAATGCGGAATTCCACATGGGGCTGAATCGATAATGTACGCGTGTGGTATCCCTCATTAGCCGTCAAATCGAAACTGGGCGTGCCTGCATTCCCTGCTATCGCCTGGAATGCGCCAGCGGCACCTCCCGAAACTGAACCGCCTCCGTTTCCAGTTCTATCCATGGTGATCGTTGTGTTGCCGGCCATCCCTGCATTGTCGATTGTGATCCTGTTACGATCGGCACTGAGCGTGCGCAGAATGAAGCTATTATTGACGGCTGGAAATCCAGCGCTGGGATTCAACTGAGGCGTGGGCGCGGGATTACCTGCGGCACTGGAATTGCCTGTGGCCTGACTAATGGCCAAGGAATTAAAATCTCGAGAGCCACGAAAATGCAATACGAATGCGTTGAAGCGCTCGTCGCCACCGGCCCAGGAAAACGTGACATTCGTTCCTGCCTCACCGGGAGCAGCCACGAACCTGGAGAAGACAGCCGAATCAAAATTCCCTGTTTGCAGGGTTGTTCCGCGTTGCGTCCAATAGGTGTTTGGTACGCGAGTGAAACCGTTAGCATTATTGTTTGCATCATCGATCTGTACGACGGCGATCAGCAGATCATTGGCCTGAACTCCTGCGGGCACCGTCACAACGGCACTGCTCGAGTTTCCGGGCTGAAATTCGGTGCAACCAAGCAGCTCGAAACCAACGATAGAAGGTTTAGCGAGCGCGTTACAAGCCCCCTGAGCTGCTGCTTCTTGTGTGGAGAAGAGCCCGCTGCACACAAGGAAAACCAACGCAGCGGCTGTACGCCGTAGTCGGCGTCGGTTTCCTTGGCTATCTGTAGATTGGAATATCATGAATTCTTGTAGAGACAAATTTCCAGCAGGAGGTAGGCTGCGACCCCTGGTCAGTAATATACATCAATGTAAAAATATTTATGTAAAAGCTAATAAATTTAAGTAGTTAGGAAAGTATCGACCTGCCACTAAAAACATTAACAAGCGAGGAATGAAGGCTGCAGTCGCTGCTGGAGAAAAACTGACTCCATTCACTCATTCGGATTCTCGTAACTATGCAGAACATACGTGCAAACCACTGACTTTTCGAGGAAAACTGCGGGTCGAATTGGGGCAGACGAGGCCTGGATCACAGAATTTCCAGGGAACTTTCTTTATCCCTGTACTTTTCACAAACGCGAAAACCTAATATCGCAAAGTTATGGGTCCTTGCCATTCTCGGAAATTCGGCTTTGTCCCTGTTTTTATTACAGTTTTTTACTCTATAATGCGTATTCTGTAAAAAATTAGTGAACCCAATCGAATTCTATATCGAATGAGCATGAGAAAAAGCCTGATCAGCGCGTGCACCTTCCTATTACTGCTAATCGCGATTGCGATCTTAGGTAGTGGCATCTATCGACAGTCACGGCTGGATGCAAGCAGTAGGGAGTTCGCCATCCACGTTACTCAAATAATCCTTAGTGGAAATCCACGCTACGAGGCTCAGGAAGATCTAGAGGATGCGCCTGAGTTGGAAGAGCCCCCCACCGCAGCAGAAACTCTGGCAAGTTTTGCCCATCCGCTGCTGCTCGAACAAAGATCGATGGATGCGCTTGGCAAGTATCTGTACACGATTACCTTGAACCTAGGCCCGTTGCAAGTCGTACAGAGCATCAATGGTGGCAGCGACGTGCCCCTGTTCGTTTTCGATAGTCAAATTCCGAGTGCGACCCACAATCTCCAGGTTGAATTTTCCGCCGGGAGCGCACAAGTAATGATTGATATGATCTTGGAGGGGGATGAGTGGTTAATCACTGCCTTCTCTGTGGAAACTACGCTGCTTTCCAGTTAATTCCCAGCCAGGGTTTTGACACTAGGGCCGCTAAGAACCTCCGCTAGTTGGGGTATTCACGGAAACTATTTCCCTTCGTGGAATCACGAAAGTGTAACCCCAAAAATGAATCATGGTCCTTTTATTTCTTACATTGAATAGATGGTTTCGATGCCGGGAGCAACCCTATCTAAGTTGATGTTCTACATGAATTGCTGGGACGCGTTGAATCGATGCCCTCCTATACAACTACACAACACCCTTACCGGGATGCTTCAAAAGTTACGCTGGACAACGACCTGCCTCATTTACACTATGGGCTTATCGAGTCGCCTTGCTCCTTAAAAAAGGAGAATACTTTCTGAAGGTCTACCTGGTAGTCATTCTCATCAAGCACACGCTTTATGGTGCGTTCCGATTCGTAGCTATTCTCGGCAGAGGTATCGACTACGAGTGGTGACCGCGAATGTTTTTCCTCGTCGAGCACGATACTCACCTTGGGATTGAGGCGGCTATTCTTATTTGAATCAATCACCACGGCGCCCTCGCCAGTCTTGAGTTCTACCAGAGAGCCTGTGGGGTATATTCCCAGGCACTCGATAAACTTTTCTACCAGGATCGGTTCGAACTGCGTATTACGGCAGCTGAATAGAATCTTGATAGCTTCCGTCGCCGGCCGTGACTTGTCATAACAACGATTCGTGGTAATGGCATCGTAAGTATCTACTATCGAGATCATACGGGTATAGAGGTTTAGCGAGTTGGCCCGCACTCCTCTCGGATATCCGCCGCCATCCATTCGTTCGTGATGACCGAATGCCGCCTCGATAACAACGTCCGGCATATTCTCATCTTCCGAAAGAATATCTTTCCCAATACGGCAATGTTCCTTAATGAGTGCAAACTCGTCCTCGCTGAGGCGAGCGGGCTTGTCCAGAATCTTCTGATCTACCTTGAGCTTGCCGACATCGTGCAGCATGCCGCACATACCGAGCATCTCTAATTCATCCAGGCTCAAGTCGAGATGCCTGCCAAACGCTATAGCCAAAATGCCAACATTGAGACAGTGTTCGGCAATATAGTTGTCTTTCGAGCGCAGCTTTCCCAGCCAAATGAGCGCATTGGGATTCGTGATAATACTCTTGACGCAGGACTTAACCGAAGAGCGTATGCGCGTAACGTTGATGCCATCGCCAGCGGCAAGGCGCTTCAGGTTATTTTCGATTTCGGCCCGGGCTTCGCCATGGGCAACCTGTGCGGCGGCAAATTCTTTCTCTATGGGTTTTAGGATTGGAGGCGGTGTAGTTTCTGTAGGTACTGGCTCACGTGCCGTCTGAATTTCTCGGCTCTTCGCCTTGTCGACAAATATATGCTGACACTCTTTTCGTACCTCACCAACCTGCTTCTCAGTAGTTAATAAGATACCTTGAAAGAGGAATCGGGTCTCCAACCAAGGTCGGTCGGGGAAGGACATATACATGCCCACTTTAATGTCCGCCGCAGCAACTTTTACTAACCGCTCAGCATTAGGTGGTATAAATTCCGTCATTTCATGAGCCGTCGTGAGATTGATTAGAGTCGATTGCTGAAATTGTAACCATGTGTCTAATGGTTACACAATACCGTATTCACTGAAAGCTGCAACAAACGATTAGAAGCAGGTGTCATTGCACAGATTGTGGCGAATCTCTGTCACCAAATCATAATTAAGCTGGCTTGGCTCGGCACAAGCTTTCTCCTGTGGAGGAGGTTTCGGGCAATGAGAACCATGTTTCTGGCATCTAACATACTTTCTAGACTTTGGCCGCCGGTGTAGACTTGGATTCCGCTCACATAGTTCAGCTGAAGTCGCAGGCAGGAGAACCTTACAGGCATGCCCCCTAACGATTCCAAGTCCAATCAAACCAAGGGCTCACAATCAGCAGCAGGTCCAGCGTCTATACAAGATGCTCTCGCTTTAGCTATGCAGCATGTGAGAGCCAATAGAATTGATGAAGCGGAGAGAATCTATCGCCATGTGCTCGAATTAGAACCAAACCACGTGATCGCACTCCATCGACTGGGTGTAATTGCACACATGGCCGGACAGAGTGACGCTGCGATACAGTTGATAGGCGACGCGGTGAGCATTGCTCCCGACTATTCTGGAGCACACTCCAATCTTGGCAATGTATTCCTCGATCTCGGCAGGTTCGAGGAAGCTATCGATTGTTATGGACGAGCGATTGCAGCTAAGCCCGACTATTCTCAGGCTCACGCGAATCTCGGCCTGGCACTGCAGAATGCCGGCAAAGTCGATGCGGCAATCGCGAGTTACAACAAGTCCCTGAGCATCGCTCCTCAGGACGCCAATACCCACTGCAACCTCGGCAATGCGTATCTAAGCAAGAATGATCTGGATGCCGCCGCGCAATGCTACAGAAACGCACTAGCAATTAAACCTGACTTTGCCGAAGTCCATTGCAATCTAGGCTCCACACTGAAGCACCAGGGCAAGATACAAGAGGCATTGCAAGCGTATCGCAAAGCTATCAGCCTAAGCCCCAACTATGTCGCAGCACATAACAATCTCGGCACTGCCCATCAAAAGATAGGTGAGCTGGAAGAAGCTATTGCCTGCTATAGAAAAGCCCTCTCGATTCAAGCAAACTTTGTGGATTCGCTGAGCAATCTCGGGAGCGCACTCTGGGCGCTTCGGCGCTTGGAAGAGGCAGCCCAAAACTATCAACGAGCTATTGATGCCGATCCCAAGCAATACGAGGCGATCGGTTCACTGGGATCCATATTGTTAGCTATGGGAAAAACGAAAGAGGGCCTGGAGATGGAACAGAAAGGCTTCGGTGTAATTAATTTCAACGTGAGTGATGGCGTCAACTACAACTTTGGAAGCAAGACATGAAACGTATCGATCTGGAGCCAGGCACGTCTAGCCCTCATTTTATTGGCGGCTGGAGCATCGATCCGTTGTCGCTCTGCGATGATCTGATCAACTTCTTCGAAACTCACAAGGCCAACCACACTAAGGGGCGAACAGCTGGCGGCTTGAATACAGAATCGAAAGATTCAATCGATCTCGCCATTCGTCCGCGAGACTTGGAGCTGGCGGATCACGAACCGGTGAGAAGGTATATTGATGCCCTGTTCGAGTGCTATCAGGACTATTTACAGCAATGGCCCTTCTTGGAAAGTATTCTGCCCAATGCCGAAATCGGTTCGTTCAACCTGCAGAAGTATGAACCGGGTGGACACTTCATGAAGACGCATTCGGAACGCACAACGATCGAGACCTCACATCGCATCCTGGCATGGATGACCTACCTCAATGACGTTGAGGATGGCGGCGCTACGCGATTCGAACACCAAGGCCTTGAAATTCAGCCACAGCAGGGAAAGACCTTGATCTGGCCCGGGGAATGGACACACGCCCACAGGGGAAATATCGTTAATTCTGGAGTCAAATACATCATCACCGGGTGGATGCACTTACCGCCTTATACCAAATGATATAAACCTATAAGCCGACGATAACTATTACTTCGGCGGAAACTATGGCAGCAACTATGATCCTGCGCCAAAAGCCTCTATCTGCCGCAGCATCTCATTGATAAAACCTTCGAGCATCTCTTCATCCTGCGGGCGCATATGTACAAATTGGCAACGCAGATAGGAAGTTTCGCTTTCTGCATCGTTCATCATGTCGATGAGTTGTGCGCCGGTCTGTAGAGTCGTGTCGTTAGGCAGACTCACCTTACAAGCATCAAGAACCTGCGGATCGCGCAGCTCTTTTCCCAAGTCCTGATTAACCTTGAACTTCGCACCCGCTGTCGAGATATCGATGACCGTACCTTCTATAAGTGCGCCATTCACCAGATACAATACAACGGGCACTTTGGTCATAGCTTCCAGGTTTACACGAACGGTCTTTCGCAGCTGCGTGCAGGCAATCTTATAGGGAAGGCTAAAGTGATGAATCGATGAACCCTTAACCAAAGGATCATTCTCTTCGGCTTCATTCAATGGACTCTGAAAAATTATAGACACACCGCCACTTTGACCGCGAAACATCAGAGCACCCTGATTTTCCATTTCCGCGATCTCGGGATCGCGAGCGACACTGAAGGTACCGTCAGTTCCGTTGACTGATAATAGCTCTAAGGGACGCGAACTTACTTTCTTCCCAACAGCCTTAACGTAGGAAAACTGCCATTTCTGCGAAATAGCCATCTTCAATAGCTGGATGACTTCCTTACGATGAGTTATATCGCCGTCAGTAAGGTTTAAAGCACTAATTCCTTCCATATTCGTTTCACATCCTACTTGCAGCTTTCATTACTGCGCCACAATACCATTTTTAACCAGTGTAATTGCGGATATGCGCAGCAGAAAACTTGGCCGAATTCACAATACTAAGAAAAAACCAAGGAAATGCCAATCAACTTCGCTGGAATAATTGCTACAGAGGGAAAAAGTACTCAGAACAAAGACGCTGTGTCTTCAATGGAATTGGAAAAGAAGGAGACAACATTCAGCGCTGAATTGAGCATTGCGAGAGACTACTCTAGCCTATTCCGTATTCGCACCGGCAGCGATTAAGAAATCCACGACCGACTCATAACGTCGAGTCTTGGCATATGTCAGCGCACTGAGGCCGTCGGCGTTTTTAAGATTCAGATCAACTCCTGCTTCAACTGCAACCTTCACCGATTCGAGCACCAACGATTCCCTACTTTCACCGGTCTGGCCCGCACGCCGCTCTGGCGTTCCCCAACTCGTTCTCAATCGGCTGTGACCTAAACCAACCGCAGCCATGAGCACAGAAATCTCACCCTCTTCCTTGATAAAATTCTCGCCCAGCCGTTCAGCCGGAAAATTCACATTATTCACAACTCTGGCGTTGGCACCTGCAGCCAATAGTATCTGCATGATTTTTGGCTCGGAGAATCGGGCTGCCAACCACAACGGTGTAGCACCTATTAAAGAGTCGTGAAAATTGTAATCGGTAGATTGCCGACGTGCTGGCGTGGGCCTTTCGAGCAGAGCCTCAGTATTCGCTCCGTGTTGCAGCAATACCTTAACCGCTTCAAGATTTCCTCTAAGTACCGCCGCATGCAAAGCAGTGTGACCGGCCGCTGCTGATTCGAGCTCGGCCCCATGACTTAGCAACAGATCTAACACCTTCGCATTGCCGCCATGAATTGACATGATCGCCGGACTAATACCGAATGCGGAAACTCGATTTACGTCGGCCCCAGCTTCGATAAGCAGTTGAGTAGTTCGCAGGTCGCCGGATCTTGCGGCAAATATAAGAGGTGTGTTCCCTCCTTGCTCGACCCAGAACTTATAGGCAGGATTGCTATCCTGTATTTTTTCAGACTTGACGTACTGAGTTCGAATCAACGACTGTGCTTCAATATCTGCTCCGTATTCGATGAGCGCGGCAACGGCCTCTGCATGCCCATTGTTGGCCGCCCACATGAGTGCAGTTTGATCTCGCGTCACAGCCGGATTGGGATCGGCTCCTGCGAGGAGCAAGGAGCGAACCACATCGGCATTGCCTGTCTTCGAAGCTGTCATAAGGACAGTTTCACCAGAGTGCAAAACGATATTAGGATCGGCGCCTGCGCTAAGAAGATATTCGACTATTGCGGCATTGCCATTCTGCGCGGCCAGCCATAGAGGAGTAACTCCGAGGTCTGTGCTGGCATTCACCTGCGCTGCTGAGTTTAGAAGCTGACTTACAGCACTCAGGTTTTCGTGATAGCTCGCCCAGTGCAAGGCTGAAGTACCATCGCCGTAGATAGAATTAGCCGGCATTCCATCTGCTAAAAGGGTATTCAGGTACTCCCAGTCGGCATCCTTAGCGGCCTGAACAACTATTGGCATAGCTTGGCCAAGGACCGTATTGAGCATGAGAAATTGCAACACTAAAAGCAATGCATAGCGCAACAACCTGGGCTTGCTTGCAACTTTGTGAAATTCTCGAGCCAATTAAGAAACCCTAAAAAATCGGTAGTGGGTCTTTGCTGCCACCCATCTTATCGATTGGAAATTTGAAACGCTCCATAAGAGTGAGGTGCAAATCTGCCATTGTTGGCTGATGAGTATACTGTATGTGTTCGCCGCCATAAATCCAGCCCGCGCCACCACCGACAAGGAGAATCGGCAAATTGTTTCCGGCATGGACCGTGCTGTTGGATAGACCTGCCCCATACAAGATCGTCATATTGTCGAGAAGACTGCCATCGCCTTCAGGGATAGCGGCCAGCTTATCCAGGTAGTTGGTGAATAGCTGCGTATGGTAGGTGTTAATCCTGGACATCTTTTCCACAAGCTCTTTATTATTGTTGTGGTGAGAAAGAGGATGATGGGCATCAGGGACATCGATCTGAGGATAGGGTCTTGCACTCTGTTCTTTGCTCATCATAAACGTAATGACTCGCGTCAAGTCCGTCTGCAATGCCAACACCTGCAAGTCCTGCATGATCTCCATATGGTCTTCGAATACAGGGGGCACGCCGGCCGGCTGTTCAAGATCTGGCAAGTCCAGATCTATCTGTTCTTCGGCCTTTTGGATGCGTCGTTCAATATTACGAACCGATTCGGTGTAACTGCCGACCAGATGCCTATCCTCAGACCCGAGACTGGATTCCAGACTAGACAATTTGTCCAGCACCGCATCGAGGATGCTGCTCTGCTGCTTCAATCGAGTTTCTCTGGCATTTCGTGCCGTACTGCCGCTATCGCCAAACAGACGTTCGAATACCGCTCGCGGGTTATGCTCGGTGGGCAAGGGTTCAGTTGGGCTGCGCCAGGAGAGTGTGTGGGTGTAAACACAGCTCAGATTTGCCGTGCAGGCACCGGCCAGAGCCGGCGCGTCCATCGATAATTCAAGCGAGGATAGCTGTGTCTCCTTGCCCAGTTCTCTAGCCAATAACTGATCGACGGAAACATCGGCTCGAATATCGACTTCGTTGCGCCCGCCGCGAGTAACACCAGTAAGGAAGGACCCGCCCGCACCTGCATGGGCGATATTCCAATTCGCATCAAGCCCGGAAAGCACCAGCATCCTCTCCCTATGTGCGGCAAGAGGCTTGAGAATGGGAGTGAGCTCGAAATCGCGACCGATGGTACTCGGTAGCCAGTAATCCATCGCCATACCATTCGGCACATAGACTGTCTGAAAACGGTGAATCGGCGCAGCGGTGTTGGCGAATGCCGGTGTCATTGCATCCAACATCGGCAATGCCAGCGCCGCTCCAGCGCCGCGCAGGAGCGCGCGCCTGGAAATAGCCTTGCCGGTACTGATGTTAAGAGTCTTTGCCCTGTTCTTCATGAATTTGCTACCTCAATCTGAGATGCATCGATACCGAAATGTACCATGAGAATTGCCTAAATATCAGCTTATTCAGGCGTTGTGCTCAATCTATTCTGCCCGCCAGCTGTTCCGAATTTGCCCTGCCATCGCTCATTTCGACTAATTGCATGCCGCCGCCACTGCTCATGAATGCCGGGCTCTTTACGATCCCCAATATCAGCGAGGACCAGCTGTAATCCTGTTCGGCTGCTTCACGCACGATGGCTCGAATGGTGGGCTGATCATAGTATTCGACGCGGCGCCCCAGGGCATAGGTCATCAACTTCTCAACCAGCGTGTGTGCAAACTGGTCTGGCCGGCCAGCCATCCAATGGCGCAGATCTTCAAACCCTGCAAACTCAACGCCGCCCGGGTAGTTGCCATTAGGGTCGACGGGGTTACCAATTTCGTCAAAGTCTCTCCATGCCCCTATAACATCAAAATTTTCCAGGGCAAAACCCAGAGGGTCAATCACCGTATGACAGGTAGAACAGACCGGATCCTCCCGGTGGCGAGTCAGTCGTTCGCGAATAGATGTTGGAATCTCTCCTGGCGAGGCGTCCGGTAGAATCGGAACATTCGGTGGCGGCGGTGGTGGCGGAGTGCCAAGCAAATTATCTAGCAACCACTTCCCTCTCAATACCGGCGAGGTTCGACCCGGATAGGAAGTAACCGTCAGCAGTGAGCCCTGAGCCATCAGGCCGCCGCGCTGGGATGAGTCTGGAAACTCGGTCTTTCGAAAACGACTACCGTAAATTCCTTCAACTCCATAGTGCCGAGCCAGGCGTTCATTCAAAAAGCTGTAATTTGCGTTCAACAATTCCAATACACTGGTGTCCTGGCTCAGCGTCTCTGCGATAAATAGCTCTGTCTCTTTCTCGAAGCCCTCAATAAGGCTCATGTCATACTCGGGAAATATGACCGTATTGATCTGTACCTCATCCAGTCGCCGGAGGTTTAACCACTGCGCCGCGAAGTCTTCGACCAAGGTGGTGACGGCTCGAGGATCCGCAAGCATGCGTCTAACTTGCCGCTCGAAATTCGCTGGTTCTGAAAGCCCGTTCCGCTCTGCCAATTCCAGCAAAGTGTTGTCCGGTCCGCTACTCCAGAGGAAGAACGAAAGTCTGGAGGCGAGCTCTAGATCACTAAGCCCAAAAAGCTCTCCGGGCGCAATCTGTCGAGGATGGTCATAGCTGCGAATCAGAAAATCCGGATCACTTAACATGAATTCCAATGCAAATTGGATTCCCGCTTCGAAGCTGGCCCCCTGCTCTCTCCCGCTATTGAAGAACCCCATTAACAACTCGGTATCCATGCTCGTAACTGGGCGTCTGTAGGCTTGACGAGCCATGCGTGTCAATATTTCAGTAGCACAGGCAGACTCTTCAGATTGACGTGTCGGTGTGCAAGAAAAAATAAGCCGTCGACTGGGAGAGTTGACTGCGCTAACCGATGTCGAAGTCGTATAGGGGCCGCCTATCTCAATAGCGTGCACTTTCTGATAATCCAGATAGACTTCGCTGTTCGCGTTGAGGCGGCCACCTTGCACTGGCTGTGGAATATCTTCCAGTTCGAATTGCTGACGCACGTAAGATGCGGTCACCAGATGGGGGCCGGCCGTGATGGGCACCCGTACTTCGAGACCGGCAGCCTCTTCCCTTAGCATGTACAACTCCCAATCGATGCTTCCCGGCTCTCCCGTCCCCGTAAAACTCAGCGGCGCGGGCGTGCCTGGCGCATCACCACCGATACTGAAGCGTTCGATCAGGCGGCCATCAACACGAATTTCGAGCTCCTGCTCCCAGCCTAGTCCCTTCACATAGTCCTGGTAGTTCGCCTGCAGTTGAACCTTAATCTGATATTCCCCGTCTGCGGGAAAATAGTGGGAGGCGGCCGCACCACCGCGAGAACCGAAGGGCATGTCCTCGTTCTGCCGCCAGTCCTGATTCAAATAGAGTGGAATCTCATAAGTGGTAATGCTGGGGTTCGCAGGCAAGCCCGCAGCCAGGCGCGTTACCTGACGAGCAACCGACATATAACGCTCCATATGCGCCGTGGAGAAAGGCAGGGACTCAGCTATATTGTCGAAGCTACCATCGGCGGTAGGATCGCCTGGCAGTAGATCCATCACGTCTACGTCGAGCCCGAGTAGATCGTTAATCGAGTTATTGTACTCGTAGCGATTCATACGGTGCACCGGCGTCACTCTGCCTGGATTGGGGTTAGCAGCCCAGGCGCGATCTAACTCGCTTTCTAACCAGTCGGTCATAACCGCGTAGGTCTCAAATGGCGGCCTGGGCATATTGGACGGAGGCATCATATGTGCACGCAACTTCTTAACCATCTTTTCCATGGTTTCGGCATGCTGTGCGGTGTTACTAAAATCGATACCCTGAAGTGAAAGTTCCGCAGTAGCGAGAGCGTCGTTGTGACAGGCAAGGCAATATTGATTGACCAACTGACGCATGTCGCTGGCAGCAAAACCCTGGGAGCTGGAGGATGCACCATCAGCCGCTTGAGAATTGAGGAATACGAGTGTTGTCCCGGCGGCAACCGTCAGGCCCAGTAACCTGATCCAGTTAGTGGATAGTGCCATCATAGACTAAACCCTAGCCCTGTCTTGCCGGGGCTGGAGCCTGTGACCCTGCGACTCATAGCTGTTCTGGAGGCATTCATTATTAGCACGCATATCCTCAATGAAACCGGTGAATTCTGAAGCGTTAAGAGTACATCTTGTAGACCAGCAATTGCTAGTGTCCAAAAGGGAGTGAGGAACGAATTGCAGACCCGCCGGCGGCGATCAGCCTATTGGGGTAAGTTCCAATCGAAACGATAGGAAACATCCTCAACTCGAACTGCCCCCCCAATCACGATTCTTGGATCGAAGCGCAGTTGCTGTGCCGCCCTTAGCGCCTGAGCGTCGAAAACACCCGGTGGCTCGCTCTCCTCGATGACAATGTCCTGCACTGCGCCCTGCTCTGTAACGGTGAACTTCACCGTGACGTGCCCCTCCAGTCCCTGTGCAAGCGCCGCCTCCGGATAGGGTGGCGTGATGAGTCGCTGCGGCAGCATCTCTCTGAATTGAACGATATTGGGCGTAGAGTCGATCGGCGCTGTCGTGTCGAGGCCATCCAGCTGGTAACGAAACACATAACGCACGTCATCGACAGGCTGATTACGGGTATTCTGAAAGGACAAGCGCCTTGCCGCGCTAATTGCCGAGGACTCGAAATAACCCTCCGGCTGTTCATCCAAGGTTCGAATGCTGCTGTTTACGACCTCACCATTGGCATCGACTGAAAACCCTAGCATCACCCAGCCCTCAACCCCAAGATTGAGTGCGCGTATCGGATAAAGAGGCTCGGGAGGGCGGCGCTCGAGCAATCCCCTGGTGAAATTGGGTGGCGGTGCAACTTCGAAAGCGGCATCAGAGACTGCAGTCGGTGACATTGTTTCCATGTTCGTGCAGGACAGCAAAGCAAATTGCGTGACCAAGAGCAAACAGGCGAACCGAATAAAGCCGGTCGCCCACCCTGCAGATATAGTCATAACATTCATTCGTTGCACCATGTGGATTAGCACTAATTTAGTTGAGCAGTCGCTAGAACGTCGTCTTCATTTCCAGCGCTAACCTCATACCCCCACCGGAACAATATTTCTCCACTTCTTCCAGCACGCCATCTGCGGTGGCCCCAACGTATCGCGTGCGGGTCCTGCAGAATTCGTTCTGTCGAATATTGTTCGCCTCGAAACGAAAGGTAAAACTGCCGAAAGCCTGTTTCTCTATGAAAGCCGATAATTCAGGCTCAAAAATACGTTCTTCCGTATCGAATATATCGACTTCAGTCCTGCCGCTACCGCCATTGGAATTGTTTTCGTAGGAAAAACCATAGCTCAGCCCCAGGCCGATGACGTCGTGTCTAAAACTCGACCTGGCAGTCCAGCGGCCATTGTTTCGCATTCTACGTTTGGTATTAAGGAAGGGATCCAGAACCTCGGAGTCTCGTATACTCAAGCCCGTTGTGAGCAGAGCATTCGGGAGACCTAAGAAACTTAATCTGGCACTGAGGTCGAAATTTACACCGTAACGCTTGCCGTCGCCAATATTTCCACGAGCGGATTGCAAGTTGTCTGGGCTAGGCGAAACATCGACCCTATCGATAACGTCCTGAATGTCTCTGTAGTAAAACTGTGAATTCAATACACCGATATCATTCGGTAGACGAAACTCTAGGTTAAGTTCGTAGCGCCAGGATTGCTCCTGAGCGATTCCCGGATTTCCAGCCTGGGTGTTTTGGTCTTCATCAGAGCCATCGACCGTCGCGCTAAAATCGGAGAAGCTCAGCTGCGAGACATCTTTCTCTATGCCTGCTCGCAGCTGCAGGGAGGGAGTAATGTCGAATCGGTAGTCGATCTTGGGCCGTAGGAACGAGAAATCTCGTTTGTTGCCCACGTCTCCCGACTGCTCGATAGTGGAGGTCTCATACACCAGCGAGCTTTCGAATGACATTCTCGAGTTAAGCTGCCAGTTGTGGGCAGCGAACAATTCGGCGCGCAGCTCCTCAACTGTTGATTGGCTGTTGGCGATAGCGACTGGAACCAATCCTCCAACTTCGGCGGACCTTACTCCGTCGCCAGCTAATCCCAGTTTCAGATCACCATCGCGTATGGTCTGCGAGCCCTCTACTCCGAGCTCGAGGCCTTGCGTTTCGTTAACGTTGAACGTATAGGAAGTACGCGCGATACGTTCTCGATCTCTGCCGTAGTTTGATAGGAATAGATCCTTGTTCTCCGAATCATCACTCACTGCGAAGCGTTCGCGCGTGAATAGAGTATCTCTGTCATTTACGATAAATAGCAGGCGGTACTTGCTGCCGCGATTGAGTGAATACTCATAGTCGCCTCCGATCTCCCAATTGTCCCTATTACTGGTGTTGGCCTCGCGTTGCCTGGAGATGACATTGCTTACTAAGTCGTGAATAGTGCGATCGATATCATTCGGTGGCGATCGCGTCTCTACCAGCGCATTGAGTTGAATCACGCTGTTCTCGAAGCTATAGCCAAGGTTCATGCTTGCCTGATAATCGGTCTGGTCCCGCACCCATATTTCCCGTCGCGCCTCTAACAGATTGTCGTCGGCATCGAAACTAAACTCCCGATTGATCCGGCCGTTGTAGTTAGACGCGGCCTCTACGGCAAAAAGATAGTTGAAGTCGCCCGCCTGCCCGCTGTAGGACAGCTGCCCGCCTGGGTCCAGCGTGCCATCACGCCAATAGTCGACGTTAATCTCGACCGACGTGTTCGATCGCGAAGGTGTATCAAGGAGCACGACGTTTACCACCTGCCCTGCACCGCGGACATCCAACTCTTCCGAGGTGCCACGTATAATCTCTATGTAATCTACCTGGTCGGCTGATATCCGGCTGAGGAGACTCGCTCCAGTGTTTCCCTTACCTGTCGTGCGCTGACCATTGATGAGTATCTCGCCTTCGCCAGAACCGAGGCCTCGGCCGCCACCGCCACCACGCCTCATGGCCAGGCCTATGCCGGGTATACGGCTAATCATGTCATTTGCCGATACTGGGAGGAAGTCTGCGAAATAGGCAGCAGGGTAGACGACAGTAGAGTCATCGCTGGGATTCTCGTTCTGATCAATCTGCGCGACGGCAATCGAAGCAACAGCCATCGCGAAAGCGAATACGAGAAAGGAAACGAGGGATCGGGGGGTAAGGTTAATCATTATCATATCTAGTCGGCAGTATTCTACAGACTAGAAGAAAATTAATCTGTGACGAAATGGTGCAAATTGATACAGAAACGGGATATTCAACGGCAGGAAAGAGATTTCCCCTTCGAGATTGCATTTTTTGGGAGGTGATCTAGTTTTGGAAGACTATGGATATGGGCCGCGACATTGCCCCCGTACAATCTGCATTGTACCCCTGTAGCGCCAACGAGTAAGTCGCCCCCAAAACCAGCTCCGCAGTAAGCTCAAGTACGTCGCCGAGATCGAAAGCCTGTATCGGCTCATAGCCAACTGCGGAGGTTGCTAATATCCTGTAGCCTTGGGCTTTATCAATCTCATCCCAAAAGAAGCGAACCTGAGACCCATCGAGTTGTTCAAATTTTAATTCCGCTTTCGAGGGGCAACGCTGGGCAAAAGCTCCCTTCGCTATACTTTCCTCGATGAACTCCTTCTGGCCCAGCATGCTTATCATGTGATTGCGAAACGAACCATTGCATAGTGGCAGACCTGTGGGCATACCAGCTCCTACCAGCAATCCAACCTGCACTGGTTTTCCAGCGAGCGTCCCGATAATCGGCGCTCCCAAATCCTCATGACAGGGATGACTATTGTTCTCCGTAAAGTCAATATACAAGCTATTACCGTCAGTATCTGGAGTGACAGTCGAATTCAACGGACTCGTTATTGCATCGGGTCCTAGCGGGTCAATTACGCGACCTCTGGCCATGATTGGAAATATCGAGTAGTCCAGCGTGGAAGTGATATAGCACATGCGACCATCACTAAAAAAGTCAGCTCCCTCGATCTCACAACTCACATTGCGCGCTCCCACCGGATTGTAGAAATCGTCTGCTAGAGAAGCGGAAGACTCATTGCTAATTATCCGCACTTGCGTCCCCTTTAGTTGTGCAGGCGTCCGAAAGAGAATCTGAATAGGCTCGTTGTCAGCAGGTCGCGCGAGCCGAAGGAGCATCGCATAGCCATCGGGAGAGGTGATGCGTTCCTCAACCTTAAAAAAGCCTCCAAGATTGCCCAGCGCCACGGCGAACTCTGGCTCGTCTGAACCCACGAAGTCGTTAATAATATCGAGCGCATCGGTTAGGCATTCGGTAGAACTCAGCACCCAATACTCATGAATAAGAGAGCCCTTACAGAGCAATGAGAAATTTTTCGAATGCGATCCTTTGATTAACACATTCGCCATCCAGTCCTGTTCTGCTAAATCTGCAGGTACAGGATCGACAATCGCTTCCGAGAAAGGAGCTGCCATTAGAAAGATTATCGTTAAGATTTCACCAACATATTTCATAGGACAGGAACCTGAACCGTCTGTACTACTGAAACCGGGCCGGTGCAGGATGCGTTCCGCGCCTGTATAGAAAAATAGAAACTCGTTCCCGGCTGTAACTGCGCACTAATTTCAGAGAGGGTACCATCCAACACCAATGTCGATATCTCGTCCTGCGCTGTCGAAGTGTTCGAATAGCGGACGATGTAGCTTTCAACTCCCTCAGCAGATGACCACAAGATACGTGTGAGAGTAGAAGCGTCTTCTGCCTTCTCGTATTCAACGGCAGGATTTATCATTCTCGGACAAAAGCTTTCGAAACTAAGCGCGTAGTCCCGGTGCATCACGTCATCCATGAAGCTGCTGAATGGAGCGGTGAGCGTGAATACATCCGTTGCAAATTCGCGCGCGCAACCTCCGCTTCCATAGATGAGGCTAGCCGTTCCCACAAGAAATTGTTTGCCGTTTTGCTCGATGGTTAGAGGGCCACCGCTATCGCCGAAGCAGACGCCTTTTTGTTCTATCGGGTCATAGGCACATAACTGATTGGGTGGAGTAAAGTCAGTGTCGTCATCTATGCCATCACCCTCGATGTCCAAAGATTGAAGTAGGACATGTATCCGGGCGTTGCAATCTGCCTCCGAAAGTATCGTGATATTTGCTTGCAAAAGCCGACCCTGAAACTCTCTTGATGCTCTATCGAAATCGTGTATTCGACAAGTAAAGTCATCTGTATTCTGCTGACCATCGGCAAATACCGGTTCACACCTCTGGGGACTCACATAGGTTTGCCCCCACCCAAACGCCGTGGCATTCTCGCCCACCAAATTCGAACTCATTGACTCATCCAGGAACGATATAGGCTGCAGCTTAGTTGCTACCTCTAGCTTCAGCATGGCCACATCATTCTCAAAAGTTCTGGAATTGTAGTTTGGGTGAATTACGATCTGAGACAGCTCCCTCTGCTCCACGACGGCTGCGTCGATATCGTTCTGCCCTATAATTACCGCCGTATTTGCAGTAGAACTTCGCAGGACGCAATGCGCAGCAGTAAGAACCCATTCAGCGCTGACCAGAACGCCCCCACAGAATTGCAGTCTTTTAACGGGAATATCGGCAGAAGTAGGTTTGCTTACGAGCGCCACCATCCAGGAGGGCGTGCCTGCGGGCTTATTGCTACCGCCAATGATCTCCTGCACCGCGCCAGTTCTCGGAGTATCTGCAGTCAGCGGCAATGATTGCCAGGATTGAATAAGCAGAAATACTGCGAGTGATACGAGGAATCGAGACTTGATTTTTCCCAGACCAATGCTTCGCCGCAGCGAGTTAGAGAAGAGCTGATGTTTCATGAAAATAGTTCTGGCGAAGAGAAGAGGGACCCGAGCCGAGCCCCAACGTATTAACCTACCTACTAGTTAGGCGCACTCGACTGCGCCTGTTCTCTCTCCAAGCGCCGCGCTCCGGCTAGTATTCCCGGCATTGAGTAGTTTCCTTCGTGGCAGGCGTACTCATACAGGCGATCGTCGGTGGCGTAGAAGCTAAGCTCCGCCGTCCAGGGCTGGCTATAGATATTGCTGTCCTCTACTGTAAAACGGTAGAAGATTTCATTCTCGGAGTAGCGACTGAAACGCTCGGTAATATGTCCTTCTTTAGTGATGGGGATAGAGCTCTGGCTTAGCTGCAGCGGGTCTATATTAATAGTCTCCACAACGAGCTCATCGTCCTCATACCAGCCAACGGAATCACCAAACCATTGTTCGAGAACCAGGGGTCTGCGGTTGGCACGCGCCTCTTCGGCGGAATCGAAAATGGGAATGATGCGCGCATCGTGCACCATCTCAACCAGAATCATTACATAGTCTTCGGTCTGCACGAACTGATAAGTATTGTTGTACAAGGCTGCCATCATTCCTGGCCCTGCCTTATTGCCAAATCCAATCAAGCATCGCTCTGCATTGGGGATTGCCTCTGGCCCGCGAGCGTCACCAAAGCCGGTAGCGTAACGCGAACCAAAATTACGCCGTTCGAAATCGTAATTTGGATTGTCTAGACGGGGCACCTGGCCATTTTCAGGGATTGTAACGTAGGAACTGCGGTATTCGCCCTTAACCAGCGCGAGATTCGCGCCTGGATCTACCCAAAAGTTATTATAGGCACGGGTACCAAAATCGTCACCAGCAGCGACCGGGGTATCATTCACTCCATCACCTTCATCCAGACCGCCCTCGAGGCCAGCGATCGGCGTATTCGCGGCGATGACTCTTGCCTCTTCCGGGGTGACAATCAGAGTGTCTACGCCGCTTGGCCTTGACAGCTTCGTGAGAGATGCATTCGTGTAGACACCCTCTAGATCGGGCCTGGTGTTGTCCTGCGCCTGAGCTGGTAGAGCTGCCAAACCGGTGAAGGCGAGCACAATACTCAATTTAGTCGTCGTTGTTATCAAGAATTTCATGCACCACCTCCGAAAGATCTTCACTAGTATCACTATCAGCCCAATTGATAACTATTCCACTGTCCGCATGAATAAGCAACAAGCTACGGACATTTGATACCTTATACTGTAAAAACGCAGAACGCGTGATAGTAGCCTGGCAGCCCAAACAGCGATATTCCTCGCCGAATCAGCCTGGCAATCTGCGTATTGCCAGCGCACTCTTTCCGAATGCATACTTGATTTTCATGAGGACCCATAGATTTGTCTAGTACCACGCAGAACGAGGCCAAAATTTTCGTATCGATCGCCTGTCTTGACGACCCCGATATCGTGGACACCGTCGCCGATATCTATGCGAAAGCGAAGAACCCCGATCGAGTAAGCGTTGGGGCCTGCCTGCAGATCGAACCCAATGACCCGAGCTATCAGGCCTTGGGGGACTACGATCGAGTCCGCGTTAGCACAATGCATTACGAAGACGCGAAGGGCCCTATCTTCGCCCGCTACCGCTGTGAGCAATTGCTGCGAGATGAAGATTACTACCTGCAGATCGACTGCCACAGTCGGTTTTTCGAAAATTGGGATGAAGCTCTAATTAGAGAACTCGAACATTGTCAGCGGCTTTCGAGTCGAGCCGTGATCTCGCACTATCCTCTCAATATCGAGAAGATGAACAATCCCGAGGACCTGAAGAAGATTGGCAAGGTCAATCGATTTCGGCAGTTGAACACGCTGTCCATAAAGAGCCACGGCACTCAGGCGGAGCTACCGGAGTCTCCCGAAAAAGCTTTAGGGATTAGCGCGGCCATGTTGTTCATGGAGACCGGCGCCAAGAATCGAGTACCCTATGACCCCCATCTGGACTTCGGCCTACACGCTGCCGAACAGGTATTATATGCCGCGCGGCTATGGACCCATGGCTACGATATTTTTACGCCTACTGTGAATACTGTCGCTACACAATACGCCGGTTCCAGGGAGCGAATCTCCGCTGAAGTTAGAAGCGCGACCTTAGCGAATCGAGGCAACTGGCCGCAGAAAACCTGGTCTAAAGTGAAATACTTATTGGCGCTGGATAATCTGGAGCAAGTCAGCGCGGCCTATATGGACTCCATCGCCGTGCATGAGTTTGCCTTCGGGATGGGCAGAGAGCGAAGCCTTTTAGACTATTACCGCTATTGCGAGATACATGAGAGACTAAAAACGGTATTTCCCAACTACCATTTTCGCGATAGCCCGTGAAAAGAGGTATCTCAATAGTTGGGAGTTAGCTTGTTAATATGCACGCCGCGCAGATCTCGCTGCACTTGAAATCTATAGCGCTCACTGCCTTCCTTGAGTTTTGCCTCGGCTTCGGTAAAGAAAAATGAAACTAACACATAGCGACGACCTACACCGATTGCATTGACGCGATGAAAAAGAGAGCCTGGGAAAACCACTGCCCACCCTTTTGGTATTTGCAATAGTTCTTCAGTGTATTCGGGAAAACAAATGCCTCCACCCTCGAAGTCGTCATTTAGAGCCAAGGTCAGGGCATAACGACGATGTAGATGGGGGTCGATGGTATCTCTGTGTTTACCGAAACTGCCATTCTCCTTGGCGTCATAGCAGCAGACCTTGTAGGTCTCACGATGGCTAATCTGAGAATAGAACACCTTCTCAATCTCGGGTAACAGCGATTTCGACAATTTATCATCGAGCTCTCGCTCCAATTCCTTATTCGGATGGATATGACTGCGAGATTTATAGTCACCGGTATTCTTGAAGGCATCTTCTTCACGCTCATCAAGAAATGCTATCAGTCTTTGCGCGAGACTGTCCGAGATGACGTCAGGCACGAGAAGAACAGGCGGCGGTGCAGAGCTTATTGGAAGCTCGCTCTCTTGGGGGAGACTATCCAGCAATTCCTGCCAGGTGTCGCCACGCGCGGTGAAGCAAATCTTCAGGTTCTTGTCGCACAGTGATGCGGTGATCGCAGAGTTAGGCTCAGCGAAAAGCCGAAATACTTGCGCATCGAAAAAGTGATCGGGGTGAGAGATCGCAGTGGGTGCATCTGCAATAATGTATGTCGAGTACGGAAATTCTAAAGTCGCCGCTTCTTCTATTAACTCTTCTCTTTCATGAGCCACAAAAACCAGCAGATTGTAGCGGCAGGCCTTCACCTGCAGGTCCAACACGCGCTCGCCGTTCTCAATCACAAAAAAGGGAGCATAGTCCCCCACTTCTAATCGGGAACTGTAGTTCTGATTTTCATCCCCATGCTGAAGCTCAATCTTCATGCGTGCTTCTCACTCTTTCCACGAGAACTCAGCTTCCTCAAATCTAGTTTCGAAAAACTGCAATAAAAAAGGGCAGGCCGTCTGTTGTGAGCGCGGCCTGCCCCTTCTCTTATCCTGTTAAAGGCTATCTGCTATGCCTTCAAGAGTCTCGGCCAAAGCGGCGTAACGCACACCTGCCATACCATTGTAGCCTGTGGCCGCATCGCTAAAATCGCCGGCCAGGTTGTTGAGGTCACGCGCCGTGCTGCGGCGATTTCCGCTGCCGCCATTTAACAAGGTCTGGGCACGATCCAGTGCGTCCGTCAGCTCGCTCGCCTGCCGCGGTTCTATGTTGCTCTCGCGTTGCAATTGATCAAGATAGGCACGCGCCACCACCGGCACTGCCGGCCATTCAACGATCTGTTGAGTCTGTGCGTTAACTATGCCGTTTAGTTCGGGAAGTGATGCAGCGGCGAGCTCATTCTCGGTGAGATAGTCACTGGGCTGCATCGCCAACACGTCGAGACCACGGGAAATTTCCGTGGCGTAGATGTGGCCGTTGTACCAATAGGTTGACCAATATCCGCCCGTGATTAATTCTTCTTCATCGATGGGACCTCTGTCGAAGAAGGCGATTTCTACAGGGTTCATAGAGTCGGTGAAATCCACTACCGACACACCACCCTGATACCAGGCCTGAACGAAAAGATCGCGACCCGGTACTGGTATCAGGGAGCCATTATGGGCGACACAGTTCTCGGTGTCGGTTTGCGGTGCCGACATCTTGTAGTGACTGCGAAATTGCAATTTGCCATCGACGATGTCATAGAATGCATCTGCACCCCAGGTTAATGGGTCTTGGGCTCTGCAACGTGGACGGCCGCCACCACCCCATTCGTCTGTGAAGATCACCTTGTCTCCGCGGTTGTTGAATGTTGCGGAGTGCCAGTATGCAAACCCAGGATCGATGACCTGGTCCAGTCGTTCGGGATTAGCAGGGTCGGAGATATCCATCAGGATACCATTGCCCGAACAAGCACCGGCGGCGAGGCCGATTCCTGGAAACGTTGTGATGTCGTGACACTGATTCGTCTGGCTGGTGGTCTGCGTGCCCTCACCGTGGTCGCCCCCATCCCATAGCCCAGCGAGAGTTCCGTCATCGGCATCTGCAAAGATAAACGGACGATTAACGATGCGTGCTGCCGCTGGATTCTGTGCGGGTATCTCGATAACTTCGATTCGGAACAGCGCCGAGTCGGAATCTTCGAAGGGCGAATCGGCGGAACATCCAGCGAGTTCCTCGTCATCACGAACAGCGCTGGTACCGGACACATAGACGTAGATATTCCCGGAGTTGGTGTTCGGATCAGATACCACTGTGTGAGTATGCGAGCCGCGGCAAGTCTGCACGGCGGCGACCTGAGTCGGGTTGGTAAAATCGCTAACATCGAAGATACGAATACCCTTCACTCTCTCATTACTGACAGGGTCGGGTACGCCCTCAAGCCCGCAGTCCAGTCGGCCGCGAGTCTCTTGAACCGACATGATCAATAGATTCCCCACTATCGACACGTCGCCCTGCCCACCCGGGCAAACTACTGAGGCGACATGCCTTGGAGCACCTGCTTCGCTTATGTCGTAGGTGTTAAATCCATGATAGTTGCCCGCCACCATATAGTCTCCCGAGAAAAGCATGTCGGTGTTCGAGAAACTGAGCAGCGCCGGACGCGGGTCCGCGTTCTCATCCTCTTCTTCCTCGTCGGTAGGAGTCTCGGGTGCGTTGCCACTCGCCTCGTCTTCCAATTCCTGTAGTCGACGGGCCGACAGACCGGAGGGTCTTTCCGGGTCGAAGAAGCCTGCCGGTTTGGGCAGCGACGCAATCACCTGCATATTGAGTGCAGCCTCTCCCGCGTCTCTGAATCCTGCAGCCAAGCCCACGCGAGGGTCTGGATTGAAACTCGCCAGCAGCGTGTCCATGCGCTCGATCTCAGACGTCTGATCGGAGGTGACATCGGATGTGAATTCATACAGCAGTGGATCCTGAACTGATCCACGCTGATCTAGTAACATCTCTACCATCTCCAAGGCACCCTGATGATGTTCGATCATGTATTCCAGATAAAGACGATCAAACTCGGGCCCCGAAGCTGCTGCCAGTTCCTCCATCTGCTCATCGCTGAGCATACCCTTCATGCGCTCGAAGCCTGGTTGATGATGCACATCCTCGGCAGTTACCTCGAGACCCTGATCCCGCAGCCACCCCTGCATCATTGATATTTCGTCGTCCTGAGAGAGTGTAATACGCTGCGCGACAGCTAATACCGTCGTATTGTTCGTGCGATCTTCGGCCAGTGCAGACATCTCCTTCGCCTGCGCATGGTGAGGAATCATGCCCCGCAAAAACTGAATATCGCCGAGTGAGTAGGATATGTTGGCAAGGTCGGAGGCCTCTTCAGCCGTAAGGATTCGGCCGGCCTGCCCGGGCGCACCCGGCTGGAAAATGGGCACTTGAGCGAACGAGGAGGAAAAGCCAAATACCGCTACTGCGGTCAGAATGGCCAAGCCGGACTTGGAGTTTGAAATTCTTGGGAAAGACATACTGGATAGCTCCCTAAACGAGTTGGTAAACCTGGCTAACAAGAGAATATGAGACGTAGAAGTATGCCTGAAACGGCATATAACACCAATAGATGGGCGGCTCTGAATTCTTCGCTGGATTGTGGGAATGAGCAAACTCAGGAGGCTAAGCGGGATGCCTGCTGAGACTCAGAGCAATATCACGCAGAATATCGAAACCAGGATGGCCAGGCAAAAAAATACCCCCTGAGCCTTTAGCCGAGGGGGTAGTTTGAATTCTTGAGACTTTAGCTGCTAGTCAACAGCCATAAACTCAACATGAATCTCTAGCTCAATCTCATCGCCAACACCGAAGCTGGTATATCGATCCAAACCGTAGTCCGAGCGTAGAAATTTAGTGCTTCCCGAGAAACCCAGAGTGTAGCTACGAGTAAGGAAGTTCCGACCGCCTCCGTGGAAGTTCACTTCGAGATTCAAGGGAGCCGTAACACCGAGTAGAGTCAGGTCACCTGCGAAAATGAAAGTATCATCATCTACTGCCTCAACGAAAGAAGTAGTTCTGAATACCGCCTGGGGAAACTGCTCAACGTTGAACCAGTCGTCGCCACGAAGCTCTTCCGCAAACTCTTCATTGTTAATGTCCAGGCCTGCCGTATTGATAACTACTTCTAAGGCCGCCGCCTCTACATTCTCTGGGTCGAAGTCGAGAGTCGCATCGAAGTCGTTAAATCTACCGATGAAGGTAGAGAAACCCAAGTGATTAATTTTCCACAACAACGTCGCATGATCCGGGTCGAGCACGTATGCACCACCCCTAAGCTCAGTTATATCTGTGTTGAAGTCAGGAGTCAGCAGCCTATCGCAGGAAACCAGGAATGCCGAGCAGACCAGAATTATGGACAGGTGACGGTATTTGGAAAAGAATCGTGTAAACATTGTTTTAGCCTATTTGTGGAATATCTTAAATTTTTACTCTTGAATAGCGTAGACGTCTACGGTGACAGTCACGTCATTTGGAACCTCGGACGTATTAGCCCAGTATCCCTGGCCAACACCATAATCGAGACGCTGCAGAATCACTTCGCTAGTAAGATTGAAACAAACCTGTCCATCACATGTATCAATCATGAGATCGAAAGGAAAAGTTAGCGGGTGAGTCTGATCACGAATCGTTAAAGTACCGTCGGCTTCGAATGAAGTGACACCAGTCAGGCGACACTGCTCAGCTTTAAAAGTTGCTGTCGGCCAAGAGTCGACATCGAACAATTCATAGTCGAGCAAGTAATCCAAAACCTCAGGTGAATCGACGTCGATGTCTGCGATGTTAATCGTTACGTTAAATTCGCAACTAGTAGGACGCATGGGATCGATATCGAAAGTAGCCTGAACATTTGTAAATCGACCTTCATAGGGGTCCGTACCGTAGGCATATTTAAAAGTTACCACTGAGTTGCCTGGATCGATGACCCAGTTAGCCGCCTGTGAAGGCAGACCAATCAATAACAGTGGTAGCGCAAGTACAGCTCGATTTAAAAAAGTTCGCATAGTCATAATTACTCCTGGTTAAAATATTACGGCAGAGCTAGGGCAACCAACTCGGATGGCCCACCGCTACCGCTGACGAACATGGCAATATACTGCTTGCCATCGACCTCGTAGGTCATGGGTTGCCCGGATTGTGTATTGGGCAGATCTATTTCAGCGACAATCTCGCCGGTTTGCTTATCGTATGCGCGGAATATGGGGCTGGCACCTGGGCCACCACCACCTTCGCCGGCAAACAACAAAGTCTTGGTCAGCACCAATCCGGCTCGGGTTGGCACTCCTGTACGTGGTATATCTACGCCCTGCAGGGCAGGATGGTTCTTTATGCGATCAGGTGTGTCGGCATTCGCTACCTGGAACACATGGTCGCCGCTGTTCATATCGATAGCAGTAATGCGCCCATAAGGAGGCTTAATGACGTCCAGGCCCTGCACTCTCGGTACACGAACGCCGAAAGCCATGCTATAGGCGAGATCTGAATCTGGATCGTTACCAACTGACAACAGTGCAAGAGCCGTTCTGGAAGGAACATAGATTATGCCTGTTTCCGGATCCAGCGCCGCACCTTCCCAGTTAGCCCCACCAGTGGAAGATGGCAAGCTCAGAACACCGCGGGTGCCGTCAGGCGCATCTACTAAAGAAGGTGGTGTGTAGAGATTTGGTCCGAATCGAAATTCCGAGACCGCTTCCATTGCCTCAGCTCGAAGCTCCGGTGTGAAGTCGATAATGTCGTCCTCAGAAACGCCCTGCCGATCGAAAGGCGCAGGCTTGGTAGGGAACGGCTGAGTAGGGGCATACCACTCGCCGGGCACATCGCCCGCCGGTACCGGTAATTCCTCAATTGGCCAGACAGGCTCGCCAGTTTCTCTATCAAAAGTGTAGACCCAGTTTTGCTTAGTCACCTGCATCACAATCTTGCGACCATTCGGCAAATCAGCGACGACAGGAGCAGAGGGGTTGTCCCAGTCCCAGATGTCATGGTGAATCAGCTGGAAATGCCACTGTCGCTCTCCAGTCTTGATGTCGACCGCGACCAGCGCGTTAGCGAACAGATTATCGCCAGGGCGGTCGCCGCCAAAGCGGTCACCGGTTGCTGATTCCACTGGCAGATAGAGATGGCCCATTTCTGGATCACCCGACATGGTAGCCCAAACGCCG
>CAXBLN010000019.1:0-30764 GCA_963976555.1 uncultured Gammaproteobacteria bacterium | reverse complement strand
ATAATTAATCAGCACAAAGGACAAATTGAGTGTGAGAGCCGACCAGGGGCGACTTGCTTCACCGTGCTTCTGCCCGTAGGAGCTCAGGACTAAGCAAAATGGTAGCTAGAGCGACATCAGTTAGACTAATCCCGGGCGAGAGCCTGCTGTTTCAGAAGGTAGTGATTTATGAACTCAAGTAATTCTGTTTGGATACTGGATGATGACCGTTCCATCCGCTGGGTATTGGAGAAATCACTAGGAAAGACAGGACTCCATACGGAATCTTTCGAGAATGGTGACGACCTTTTGCATCGCCTCGAGCAGGAATTGCCCGCCGCTATTATCAGCGATATTCGCATGCCCGGCATTAGCGGACTGGACCTACTATCAACGATTCAGGAACAGCACCCACAACTTCCTGTCATTATCATGACCGCCCATTCGGATCTCGATAGCGCCGTATCGTCCTATAGTCGTGGCGCCTTCGAGTACCTTCCCAAGCCATTCGATATCGAAGATGCAATAGCGATGACGAAGCGCGCACTGGAACATGCCCGCGAGCAGAAGGAAGAAAGTGACGACATCGAGATCGTTAAACACCAAGAGATCATCGGCGAAGCTCCTGCCATGCAGGAGGTCTTCCGCGCAATCGGCAGACTCTCGCATTCGAATATCTCTGTGCTGATCAACGGCGAATCAGGCACAGGCAAGGAACTGGTCGCCCGTGCGCTACACCAACATAGCCCGCGCAGCGATAAGACATTCGTACCTCTGAATGTAGCGGCCATCCCGAAGGAATTAATCGAGTCGGAATTGTTCGGCCACGAAAAAGGAGCTTTCACAGGGGCTACCTCGCAGCGTACCGGTCGCTTTGAACAGGCCGACGGCGGCACCCTGTTTCTCGATGAGATTGGCGATATGCCCGCCGACACGCAGACACGCTTGCTACGCGTTCTCTCCGACGGCGAGTTTTATCGAGTCGGCGGACATACATCGATCAAAGTTGATGTAAGAATTATTGCGGCCACCCATCAAGATCTGGAAAAGTTGGTGGAACAGCACGAGTTTCGTGAAGACCTGTTCCATCGCCTGAACGTTATCCGCATCCACATTCCTCGCCTCAGCGACAGAAGCGAAGACATACCTAAGCTCGCCAGCTACTTCCTGCATTCCGCTGCCAAAGAGCTCGATGTCGAGCCGAAAACCTTGCGTCCGGAAACCGAGCAATATCTAACCGGTCTCAGCTGGCCCGGCAATGTCAGGCAACTGGAGAACTTCTGCCGTTGGATTACGGTTATGGCCTCGAGCCGTGAAGTCTATATGACCGACCTGCCTCCAGAATTTGCGGCACAAGAAACCGCGTTAGACTCCAGCGGAGATTGGACGCAGGGCTTGCACCAATGGGCAGACCAACAACTAAGCCTGGGCAATATTGGCATCCTCAATCAGGCCACACCTATGTTCGAACGCACTATGATAGATATTGCGCTAGAACATACGGCAGGCCGCAGACGTGATGCTGCGAACCTTCTAGGCTGGGGTCGTAACACACTAACTCGCAAGATTAAGGAGTTGGGTTCCACTCAGGGAGAAATTGAAACACCTGTGAAATAATTCGGATCTTATAGGGTTGGCAGACGCTACAAGCTGCTACTTGGGGAGGGGCACCATGACAGCAGATTCACTATATCGGCCAAGCTTTGGCTCCGGATATTCTTAATAAATTCGTTGCAAATCAATCTCATAGACATGAGAATAGGGGGCAAATGAGGTGCAGACAGGAAAGTGACGGCCTGGTATATCGGTACCTTGTCACTCTCGATGTTAGGCTGCAGGCCAAACAACGAATTGGAGCTTTCAATGAGCCAAGAATATAAAATCGTGCAGGCACAGACCCCCCTGTTTGCCGATACCAAGAAGATGCAGGAAATACTCGCCGAAGAGAGCGAGGCTGGCTGGGATTTATTGGAGAAGGAAGATAACTATCGTATTAAATTGCAGCGTAGTATCGAGAATCGCAGCAACGATGGAAATTTAAAAATAGACCCCTATCGCACGACGGTTGGCGTGAGTTCCATGCTCACTTACGGAGTAACTGCCCTCGTCACAATTCTAATTGTTTCAACAATCCTCTACCTGGCCTTCTCCAGTGCGTAAGCAGGTTTTACAGTGCAGGCGGCGGAGCGACACAGCCTCTGCCGTTTAACATATTTACCCGCACAACGAAGCGACTCTAGTAGACAGTTCTAACCTGCACAGTTCGCTCAACGTCTCCGCAAGTGGCTTTGCTTTGGATCGTTGCATAATTAGTTGTGCCTATCATCACCGGGGTGCAGCTTACTGTCGCCGTGCACTGGTTCAAGCCAGGAACCGTGAAATCATATTCACGCTCCATAGATACGCATTCTGCGGTAGATGCGTAGCCTGGATATTCCTCTGGCGGAAAAACGGTATTCATAACGATCCCGGCTCCTGACTCCGCCGCGTAGAATGCACGGGTGAGGTTTAACTCCTCCTCGAAAGTTTGCGCATTCTGACTAATCAATTGATTCACAGCGACCGCAATGATGGCCATCAGCGTAATGACAAATATCGCCGCAGGCAGTCCTATTCCCGATTGATGAGAAAAATCGCGACTACACTGAGCTTTTTCATTTTTTCGATTAGGGCACACTTCGGGTCAACACCTCATGATTAAGCACAATAGAATCATTGTTAGAAGAGAATTTGAATTGAATAGCAACGAGCGCATTTCGTCTCAGCGATTGCGGGGAGACTGAGAAAGCCGTCACGCCCGCATTATCCAGATCGTTTGTTATAAGCATCTTATTGGGCGCCGCTGCATAATTTGGCAGACAGGTTTGGTCAAGAGCAAGCTCACAGATTCCCGGGTCTTCTTCCTGAGAAACCTGAGTTGTATAGAAACCGTAGTTCGTATATCTGTACAGATTCTCCCCGACTACGCAGTAGCTAATAGGATCTTCTACGATGAAGAACCTTTGGCTCGGAGACCTTCTTTGATATCGATGTGATTTCACCAAGGTCACCGTGCTTTGATCGGCTGATGCACTGGCGACAATAGATGCAATCTCTTCTATGGGGCCCCGGGTGGGAAAATTTGGCCAGCCAGCCGATGCGCCGTTATCTCCATCATAGAGATTGCGTTGGCGATTAGGGAAGATAACCCCATAGCCGTCTGTGGCTCCATGCTGGCTTGGCGTTAGATCCACCACATCAAACACCGTGCCGCCTCCACCAGTGAATGGCGGGTTTATATAGGTAGTGGCTGCTCTCACGGGCACGAATTCCAGGCATTGGTCTCCACCGGGTGTCGCCGTCGTTGCACGAATGCTATTTGGCAGCGCATTGTGAATTTCCATGGCCAGCCTATCAATTGCGATGCGACCGGACGCGGAAATTTTATTGCGGTTAGCGCTGGTCGTCAGGCTGTTTACTGAATCACCGATAAAACTGACGATTCCTATCGCGAGAATGCCGCTGATAACAATAGCGAGCACCATCTCGATAATGGAAAAACCTGCCTGCCTATTCGTCGTTAACATTGCCATACTATTATTCTTTCGCATTTGTCCTAGACTAGAAATTGGACTTATAGGCACTAAAATCCCAGCCCGTAGTGTCACCGCGAAAACTTACGGTGACAGTAATCAACTTAGCGTCAAAAACATCATCATACTCGTTGTTAACCCTTAAATTTTCTTCCTCCTCGCCAACCCCTAGATTGAGGTAGCGCACAGCGACCCGAACGCGGAAATTGTCGTACCCCGTCCTGGTATTCCCTTGTGCGTCTTGTAGGGGGAGAGCCTGGCCATCACCTTCATCCATGCCATGATAGTCATCCACGTCATCTAAGCGGGATCGGGAATTTTCTCCGGGATCTACAGGACTACCATAATCGGCCCCAAAAGAGGCTTCGGCAGAGCACTGCCGCGGAGCAGGCGCGGCAGTGCTACAAGGGGGCACGCCTCTGTTCCGTGTTCTCTCGTCATACCTTTTGCCCAGTATTTCATCCAGGTAAGCCTGCGCGAGAGACGTTGCTCGAACCTGTATCGTAAGATCGGAATTATTACTGGCGCCACCGCGCAGAATCCCCGACAGAGAGATCAATGCAACGCCCAATAAAACGATAGTCACGACCAGTTCGATGAGTGTGATACCGATTTGATTTTTCTGCACTCTAAACATCACAATCGCCTTCATAGGCAAACCCTGATGGCGAGACACAGATGGATTCACTCGCCGTATCATTCAGGCATATCCTAAGCGCCGATGTTACGGCCCCAGTGCTTCCCGCGACACCACTTACACCCAAGTCGCCAAGCTCACCGTACGTTAATGTCATCGGTGCCGCGTTTGTAATTCCATCTGCGCCGCTAGTTACTGCACAACTATCCGTGTCGTTAATGTCGCCACTTAACGACACTGAGCTGAGAGAAAATGTATAACTTTCTATAGTCCCGGAAGTGTCGCTTGTGCTCAGGGTAATCTCATCACCGCCGGCGCTGGGAGTGATTATCAGATCTACATCGCTCCGACCCAGTGCATTTTGTTGCGCTGTCCTTGAAAGAGAAATAATTTGATCGCGAACGATGATTGCGTTCAACGCGTTTCCACTCATGATTCGCGAAATAGCTACAGCGCTAATAATCGACAGTATTAGAATTACAATCACCGTTTCGATCAGCGTAAATCCCGCCGCGCAGTTATCGTGCCGACATACGCCTGACGGCCGGAGTGCTATGCACCTTCTGTGAGTATCAATATTTGCAATCATTGCCACTATTTTCCCGAAAGAGACTCGAAATTCAATCACTATTCCCCAGCGCCTATTGCAGCGCCTCGATTCGTTTGCGCCATCCATCTATCTCCTCGAAGCGTGACGGCAACAGAAAGCTTCGTTGCTTGTCTGCTTGGTAGGCCTTTTCCAGTATCTTCAGGGCCTGATCGAAGCGACCTACCGACCCCGCCAATGTACTCTGCCGAATTGCTACATCTACAGAGGGTACTGCTTCGAGAGCATTATCCAACTTCGATAGCGCTTCATCAATTAACTCATAATGAACCAGCAATTCGGAATAGAGGATATCAAAATTCGCCCTCTCCCCAGAATTCATTTTAAGATTATCAATAGAATCCATCAGGCTTAGCATCTCAAGCTTATTTGGATAGGCGCAGGTTCTTAGCCTCAAATTAGTAATCATCTCGCGGACCTGGACATTGATATCATTGAGAGAAATCTCTGAATTCTCGATATCGGCGATCTGCTTAAGTGATTGCTGCGTCTCCAATCTATTTGAACAGCTGTAGTTAAATATTTGCAGCTGCAGACTGATGTCTTCTGGGTAGCGCGGCGAGAGCGACTGTAGTCTAGCCAAACCCTGAGGCGCAGCTCCTATTTCCGCCAGAAGAACAGCCATGTCAGACTGAGCTCGAATCGAATTGGGATGCTGTTCCGCCCAGTGAGAGATCAGTGCCCCTGTACCGCCCCACAGCCTAGAGAGCTGAGAGGTAAGACTGCCTAGATAGAGTAGCCAAACAACAGCTACCGCAAGAACGAAGCTAGATAAGTGTTTCCACGGAACGAGATCAACTGCCCTCATCAAATAGTAGGCCCCGGCAAGTATTGGACCGATCATAGGGAGATAGTTTCTATGCTCGAAGTATAGCTCCAACGGCAGATAGCTAGACTCCAGAATATGCCAAGTAAAAAACCAAAGCACGGAGAAGCTTAACATCGGTTCCCTGGCTCTCAAGTTGATAGCGCTAACCAGCAACGAGAGAATGCAGACCACTGAAAAAACCGTAGTTAGAGGCTGCCATAGTGAAGTCGATACAATAATATCGTCATGATATAGACCGAAGCCTTGAGTCTGAGGAATGAAAATATTCGCCAGGTAGTAAACCAATATTCTGGATTCTGTTAACAATCGCTCGAACAGACTGAAGGAGCGGAAATCATAGCCTTCTATTGCCGATGGGAAAGTTATGGCGAGGTAGAGAACAAACAGGCATAGCGGAAGAACCACTCCAAACCTGAGCCAATGTTTATAGGCTTTATTGGACTCCATAGTTTGCAATAGCGTCATCTCAATGATCACAATACTCGCCAGCAGTAAGACTCCGTTTTCTTTCGATAGAACTGCCAGTAGCCCGAAGGGAAACAGCGCCAGAAACAACAGTGTCATTCCTTTAGTAACATCCCTAACGATGAGACTTCTACCAACGAAGAAGCAAATCAAACCTAGCAACGTGAACAGCGTCGCTAGCTGGGTCATTCGCTGTATGAGATAAAGCACCGTCGAAACGTTTAGCGGGTGTAGCACCCAATATGAGGTACTTAGGAGAGCCAGCAGCCAGATTCTCGGCCCCTTGACTCCAACTCTGTGAAATACACACAGTGCGAGAACCAGCAAACTTAAGGCGTTTAAGAGATGAATGAGAATATTAGTTTGCTTCGAGCTGACAACGTCAATAGGCCAACTATGACCGTCAATAAGGAAAGAAAGCATCGAGACTGGTCGACCCGTAGGCCCCGATGCATTACCGAACACGAAAGAACGGAAGCTGTTCCAGTCTTCGATAGGGCTATCTTCGAGAACGGAGAGGTTGCCCCAATCATCGAGGAGCAGTGGCCCGCCTGTACCTGGCTGATATATCCACCAGACCATCAAGAGCAGAATTACGCAGGCAGCAGCAGACACAGATTTTGAAATCGAAGCCCTGCTAATTGACGCGTGCACATTCAACATAGAAGCTCTTGCTGTGATTGCAGATTCTGTCATCGCAACTTAGCTGGTGACGAGTCCCGACACTAGCACATCGGCGGCGAAGCTCTAGCTATCACTCACGGATAAAAAAAGGGCGTGATCGATTCGCCTCAATCACGCCCTTCTCGTGAACCACCATTACAGAGATTCAGATTTTTAGATCACAGCACTAGTTACTAAAAGTCACTGCAGATTCCGTTACATCACCAGTGGCTAATGTATACGTCAGTCTTGGAATCGAAACAGGAGTGGTGCCATTACCAGACTTAAATTGACCTACATAGTGCATGATGCAACCTGCCGTAGGGTCTAAGGCATCGGATCCGGTAACAACGAAATCTACGTCTGCCGTGGCAACGAGTTCAACGTTGGCCTCCAGTGTTGCTGCTGTTGCACTGAACGCCGCTGAGACTGCATTTGGTCGACCTGACTGGAGAACATTATTATAGACCGCCAGACAGTCGACTTCGTTGTTTAGAATCCCATCTGTTGCATCCGCAGGGTAGCCAGAGCCCGCGGCATCGGCAAACAAAACACCAGCACCAAATTCAGGGACAGCTACGCCAAGAGGCTCACCCTTGCCAACATACTGAGCTCTGAAAAGCGCGCCGCCGGTTAGGAAGCCGCCACGCACAGCATCAACCACTGCTTCGTGTGCTTCATCTGTTACGTCCATGAAACGCGGCAATGCAGTTGCCGTTAAAATACCTAGCAGTAAAATCACGACCACAAGTTCAATAATAGTAAAACCCTGCTGCCCAGCCTTACCCATATTCTTAACATTTAACGCTTTCATTCTGTTCACCCTTAATCTATCCAATAAATTTAAATTTAAATCCCAATCTTTAAGTCCAGCTAGCGAGCTACGGTTGATACCGGCAACATACGCGAGGTATGCACAATTCATTAAAACTACTGTTTTAGTAATAACGGCCTACTTATTAATAACTTAAAGGTTTTATCGAACCTAATTTCTCCAGAATTTCTCTGTAATGCTATTCTTCGCGAATAATATGTCTGTGTACAGGGCAAGTAGCCCTTTTCTTCCCCTTTTATGCCCAAATTGTGAACTCGTAGAACAGCCAAAAAACGCTGGCTAGATCACAGTTTCGGGCAATTCCACTTGCTTTCAGCTCGACTCATCGGGCAATGCTGTCTCTTGTAGATTGATTCCCGAGGCAAGCCACTGATAAGGAGTCACTGGCTGCATGAGAACCCCACCAAAGCGGCGGCGATAGTCCTGATCTTCATACTCTTCTGCGTCTCTGCCATTAGCGAACGCGATCTCAACTCCGGTTTGCCTATCAACATAGCGATAATTTACTTCAATTCTGAAGCGGATCTCATTAGTGGGAATCTGCACTCCATCGACCAGGAAGAATACGTTCTGAGATTCATTGACCAGGTAAACCAGTTCTGAGCGGCGAAGGTCAAAATACCAACTCCTCCTAGGTAGATCACTGCTATCATTTCCATCAATAGCGCCGAGATAATTGCTTGGCGGAGAGAGCAGCATATCTATGGGATTCGCCCCATCGTAGCGGCTCATGTTATGAGTATTGCCGGAGGCTACTCCCAGAGTGGTCTCAAGACTAACCCCAGTCTGAATTTGAGAAGCTACTGCTAAAAAGTTCGCTCGTTCTGCGGCTTCCGGAAATCTGCTAAACCGATTGACAGCCGATGCGTAGATAATCGCTACGGATATAATAAAAACGACCAGCTCAAATAGCGAAAACCCAGAAGAATACTTCCTAGAAGGAAATACGGATCCGGAACCAAACCTCATAGAATTTGATTTTTGCATCTGACCTATCTGTCTATGCTATTGATGCGCAAGCATCGTGAAACTAATTTCAGTCTACCCGTAAATATAATTCAAAAAGTGTGGCTCAGCGCCTTCCAAAATTAGTTCGCGGCGGCGTTGAGATCCCAAATAGGCAAGAATACTCCCAGCGCCAGAATCAACACGAGACCGGCGATAAACGTTATCAAGATAGGCTCTATCGCATCACTCAATCGCTTTAAGTCATACTCAACTTCGGCATCATAGAAATCGGCAACCTCACTTAGCAAGTCATCCACGGCACCAGTTTCTTCGCCCACCGCTATCATTTGTAGAACTATTGGTGAGAACATATTGCTATTGACGGCAGTCCTGTGAAGAGCCTCGCCTCTTTCGACGCCTTCTCGCATCAAGAATATATTTTTGCCGATATATGCATTACCAACAGCCCCGGCGACTACATTCAATCCCTGGACGATTGGAACTCCTGCCCGCATTACCATAGAGAAAGTCCTTGCGAATCGCCCTAGCGCAACTCTCTCGAAAACGCTACCTGCTAGCGGTAACCGAAGTTTTTTCTGATCCCATTTCAATCGACCCTGCTCCGTATTTATGTAGCTGATAAAGCCGAAGAAAATACCTGCTGCTCCGAATAGTATAAAAGGCCAATAATTTACCACGAAGTCCGAAATATCCATGAGCAGCACTGTCTGCCAGGGGAGTTGCGCTCCAAGTCGGTCAAATGTCGCGGAGAAAACAGGTATCACAAACACTGTGATTATCGCCAGCGCCACTACGATTGCCCCTAGTACGAACATGGGGTAGCGTGTAGCCCCTTTTACCTGCTTCTTAGTTTGTTTCTCAAGCTCTAGATATTTTCCAACCTCCCTGAATGCAAGGTCTAACTGGCCGGTATTTTCTCCGACATGTATCAAGCTGAGAAATAGTTGCGAGAACACCCTTGGGTGCCTGCCCAAGGCTGCTGCCAAGCTCATGCCATTCTCTAAACTGCCTACAACGTCGCTGAGAACTTGCTTGAACTTAGGGTTCACAAGTGATGCTTCAAGTCCCTTAATCGCGCGGTCAAGAGGCAAACCAGCCTTTGTAAGGCTAAACATCTGACGTGAAAACATAATTAAGTCATCGGTTTCTACTTTAGAGCCACCGAAGAATACTCCAATATTTTCTCTAGTCGATGCACTGAGAGCGCCACCGGCATCGGAGTTTGAATTCGCTCGATCGTTAGATCTTTTGCTTTTGTTGACCTCATTAATCTCTATAGGCGTCACTTTGTCGCCAAATAGCTGCGCCGCTACATCGTCGGCCGAAGTGGCACTGGTCTTCCCAGAAACCAACGCTCCGCTATTGTCTCTTCCACTGTATTGATATTGTGGCATCGTGCAAAATCCCTGAAACGATTGTATAGCTAGTCAACAATAAAAATAATGGACCCGCGTAAGCCTGGCATAAAAACAGGTAAGTAGAAGCTGCAGATAATGAACTAATCAGCTTCTATGAAATCGCGAGACTCATCAATTTGTTCGGCAACTCGAAATACTTCTTCCAAACTGGTTATACCCTGTACTGCGAATTCCAATGCGCTCACGACCAGTGGCTTATATCCCGGAGTCTTTTTCGCGACCCTGACGAAGTCAGACGCATCGGATCGGCGCAACGCATCCGACAATGCCTCATTCAACACGAGTATTTCAAATACACCTATGCGACCTCGATATCCGGTATTATTACAACGCTGGCAACCCACTGCCTTCTTGATAGTTACCGTTTCGGCTTCAATTCCCAATTGACCCTTAATCCAGGCAGAGTCCTTGGTATCCAACTGATGGTCTTCAAAGCAATTGTCACAGAGCCGACGCACTAGACGCTGAGCTACGACAGCACGCAATGCCGTAGCCGCCAGAAAACCTTCCGCTCCCATATCCACCAGCCTCATCGCACTGGAAACCGCGTCGTTGGTATGCAGAGTAGAAAGAACAAGGTGACCGGTCATTGCGGCTCTGAGTGCGATCTCGGCGGTTTCTGTATCGCGTATCTCACCTACTAGTAAGATATCCGGGTCTTGACGCAACGCCGAACGGAGCACTCGCGCGAACGAAAGCTCTATCTTCGGATTAACTTGCACCTGATTGACGCGGTGTAAGCGATATTCAACCGGGTCTTCGACAGTAATGATTTTCTTACCGACTTCGTTAAGTTCCTGTAACGCGCCATATAAGGTAGTTGTTTTACCGCTACCAGTAGGGCCTGTTACCAGAATCAAGCCATGTGGCCGATGAATCAATTTGCGGAACACGGCCAACATCTCGTCCGGCATTCCCACTTCATTCAAATCTGTGGCACCCTCGGTCTGGTCGAGCAGGCGCATCACTACCGACTCACCGGCCTCGATTGGCATTGTAGAGAGACGCACGTCTATCTTTCTGCCTTTAACCCTAAGGCTAAAACGGCCATCCTGCGGCAGCCTCTTCTCTGAAATATCCAAGCCCGATAGCAGCTTCAACCTAAGCACGAGGGCAGGGGCGATTCTGCGCTCCTTCATTACTTGTTCTTGCAAGACACCATCGACACGCTGACGAATCCGCAATACGTGCTCGTCGGGCTCAATGTGAATATCGGACGCTCGAACCTGAATCGCGTCTTCGAATATAGACTGCAAGAGCTTAACGACAGGAGCATCACCATCGTCTGCGCTGAGGCTAAGAGCTTCGAGATCAAACTGGCCGTCGGTTAGCTCTTCATCCAACTCTTCTGCAAAACCTGCTATCTCCTCAGTACGGCGATACACCAGGTCGAGAGTGCTAAGTAATTCGGATTCCTTGACGACTGCAGGCTGAATTGGTTGCTCAAGAATTCGCTCCAGTTCATCGGAGGCGAATATATCCATCGGGTCGGCCATGCCGACTAGAAGCTGCCCGCCTTGATCGGCCAGGACGATCGCGCGGTACCTTCGCGCATACGATTCACGCAGCAGGTGAATCAGGTTTACATCGAAGTTATAGCGCCGAAGGTCCACGAAGGGAATTTGTAACTGTTGACTGAGATAACTAAGAAACTGCTCTTCGCTTACGTAACCTAAGTCAACCAACACGTTGCCGAGGCGTTCTCCAGTTTGTTTCTGCCGATCAAGGCCCAATCGCAACTGTTCCGCGGAGATGACGCTATTCTCTACTAACAGGTCACCAACCTTAATTTTTTGTTTAACGATAGCCATCAGGGAATTAGCGCGCTCAGTCGCTCTTGACTTCGACGACGCAGATTTGCGCTTAAGTTTGAGTATTGCATGGCCTGAGAATAGGCTTGTCTGGCTGGCTGAGAATTACCTAGCTGATCATGAGCAGAAGCGAAGCCATACCACCACTTACCCTGAGTCTCATCGAATTGCACCAGGCCTCTATAACTGATCATGGCGCCAGAAAAATCGCGGCTAGAAAGTTGTGCCGATGCCAAAAGATCATGGTATTCGGGATCACTACTAACTGAAGGAGCTCGGCTGATAAGTATGCTCACGGCCTCCGATAGCTTCCCGTCAGCCATCAACAATCTTGCCTTAACTTTCTTAAACCCAGAATGATTCGGGGCTAGCTCGAGGCCACTGTCGATGAGGGCGTTAGCGTCATGTACCTGCCCCTGGCTCATCAACAATTTTGCAAAGGTTTCTCGCGATTGATGCGCATAACGATTACTGACAATGAATTGAGCAAGGGTGTCATATGCAGCCTCGGTCTCTCCGTTCGAGATCTGCCGCAGCGCACCCTGCACCGCTATCGTATCCAACTGCTCATTGCTGAACCTGGGAGCCTCCTTCACCGACTCCACTGGCCCACTTCGTATCAGCTCCGGGCCTGCTGTGACTCGACCGATTTCAGGTTCTGGGGACGCTGCAATCGGCAGCGATGAAGATGGCACATCTACGACTTCCGCTGGCGAATACACTTCTGGGCTCACAACAGTCGTAACGACGTTCGGCACTTCGGGGCTCGATTCAATAGTTACGACCGGCACACTAAGAGCAAGCTCGATGCTCTCCTGAGCCAGCTCGAGTGCTTCCTCGCTCGATAGTATTGATGCTTCTAAATCCTGTATCAATTGCTGTGGATCCGCAGGCACGGACGACGGCTGCTGCGTTCCTACCTGAATGCCCAGTTGTTGCTCTGTGTTGTTCTGATTCAGTGTGAACCAGTAATAGACCAATGCAGCAGCAATCAGAACCAGGCCTATCAGCACTATCTGGACTAAGCCTTTCCTGTCATCACTGACGAAGTCTCGGGCGGGCATCAACTTAATGGCACCACCACTGCCATCAGATTCTTTGCGACGTTGATCGAGATCGCGCAACATGTTGTTGACGAGGCTCATTTATAGAACCCGCCCAAGTAGAACACTAATGCCCCACCAACAATTAGCGCTCCTACTGCGATCATGGCAGGGGCATAGTTCGCGCTTGGCGCACTCACGCCTTCGGTATCATCTGCGGCACTCTTGATGTGGTCGATCTGTACTGTGCGCTCGCCCTTTCCGAAAGCAACCAACAAAGCTTTATGACAGAGGATATTGATCACGCGAGGAATACCATCACTCGTTCGAAAAAGGAAATCCAAGGCTCTCTTGGAAAATAGGAAGGGGCCGTTGTAGCCCGCCGTAGCCAAACGATGAACCACATATCGCTCCACCCCATCCCGATCCAGTGCTTCTATCTCGAAAGAAAAAGTAATTCGCTGCCTCAGTTGACGTAACGAAGGCTGGCTAAGTAATACATCGAGTTCAGGCTGCGCAAAAAGAACTACCTGAAAAAGTTTCGTCAGCTCTGTTTCAATATTCGTAAGAAGGCGCAAAGCCTCCAGCGTCTGCTCTGGCATTGCATGGGCTTCATCGATGAATAGCACTACTTGTTTATTATCAGCAGAAATCTCGACCAATTTTTCGGTAATTGCCTTTAGCAGGCGGTGATGGCCGACGTCTTGATCGATCTCTATGTTCAGTTCTTCAGCAAACGCTAGAAAGAGCCCCTTGGGACTCAGAACGGGATTGGGTATATAAGCAGTTACATAGTTCGCTTTATCTTCTTCCAGGGTATTGAGCACTTTTCTGCAAAGCATGGTCTTGCCGGTACCCACTTCGCCGACAATCTTGATAAAGCCTTCTGCATTGGCCAGAGAGACCATCAGCATATTATAGGCTTTGTGATAACTCGCCATATTCAAGAAGAAATGCGTGTTTGGTGTTAGCGAAAAAGGTAATTCGCGCAAACCAAAATGTTGTAGGTACATGGCTGTTTCTTCCTGGTCTAGTTATTCGCGAACGGGTCGATGGACCTATTGAGATCGCGAAACCTATCATTACTTTCCTGCAGCAATCCCCTGTCACTAGCTTCGCTAGCCATAATGGGCTTCAGTAGAATGATAAACTCACTCTTTACTGATTGAGTCTGTCTTTGTTCCAGCGCATCACCTATCACGGGAACCCTGCTGACGCCTGGAATTCCGGCAGTCTCATTAATGTTGCGCTCGAAAGCTAAACCACCCAACACAACGATCTTGCCATTTTGAGCCTTGATAACACTGTCAATCTCACGAGTAGTCGTCAAAGCTAGCGGCACAGTCTGGCCGGCAATACTTTTAGTCTGCTCATCTACCGCACTAATGATGGGATGAACATGCAGCGTGATCTCTCCGTTGGCACTTATCTGTGGCGTTATGTCCATAGAAATACCCGAGAAGAATTGCTGAAGATTGTTGTTCGCATTCGTTGTCGTGTTGTTTGCGGACGCAACCGTTGTCGTATCCGCCTGCGTTTGAAAGAATTCTTGCGCTCCATCTTGAAACACTGCTTTCTGATTGTTCAATACACGTAACTGCGGGCTCGAGATGACCTGTGTCGTACCACGTGTCTGCAAGAGTTGAAACACTGCGTCAAAATCGCTGAAATTAGTACTGAACTGTAGTGGGTTCGATATACCCTCAATACCAAAATCGCCAGAGAGTAATTGTGCGGCCTGATCGTTGTTACTTCCTAACGCTCCGTCAGAAGAACCTCTAAACTCTCCGCTGCCAGTCACAGGATTATTGGCCTGTTGTCCGAAGGTATTGAAATCGAGTGCGTATTGGAATCCTTTGTTTAAAACCACTTCCAGGAACTGAACCTGAATAATCACTTCACGGCGCAGAGATTCTTGGGCCGCATTGATAAAATTTTCGATTCGATCAAGCTCGTGAGGAAAAGCCGTCACGATTATGATGCCGGTAAGAGGCTGAACCAATACACTCTTACCTTCTTCGGTTACTGTCGATTGATTTCTGCTGCCAACGCCGCCAATTCCAGCTAAGAGTCCTCCACCAATGCCGCCACCTGAATTATTGTTATTGCTGCTCTCTTCACCAATGAGATTAGAGATAGCTGTCTCTAAGTCAGACCAGAAATCTGTACTGGTTGAAGTCTGAATCTGACCGCCGGCACCACCTTGACCACCTAGGCCACCTAGGCCTCCCTGACCCTGGCCTTGGCCATTGATGCCACCGAAATTACCGCCGCCTCCAAATGCGCCATTCCCCCCAAAGCCGCCGCCCCCACCAAAGCCGCCGCCGCCAAACCCGCCACCGCCGAAGCCACCACCGCCGCCGCCGTTCTGATTATTGCCGCTAGTGACTTGAATACTTGAACTTCCCTGACGCTGCACATTTAAATAATCGATGGTGAACTGGCGTGTTCGCAAACCTCCAGGCCGCACAGAGTAGATGTTGCCGCGCCTGGTGATGTCCAGGTTGTACATCTCCGCTACCGTATCCATGGCCTCTTCGATGGTCACATTCGGAAGGCTAAGATTTATCCTCACGTCAACATCTGGGCTTATAACGATGCCGTAATCTGTTCCAGCCATCAGACTTGTGAAGAATTCGCCTGCGGGAAGATCGGACGGAGTTGATATATCAATACGCTCTTCAACAGGAGCCAACAAGCTTTCATCGAGGGAAAGCGAGGGAATTAGTTCATCTAGCAGATCGCTGTCATCGGCACTTAGCTCTTCCGATTGGACGGCATTTGTTATCATCGCGGTATCGATCGTAGCTTGGATCTCTTCGATTATTGCAGTATCTGGCACGGTCGCCGGTCTAGTGGCACACGCAGACAGAATAAAAAACAGTAGCGCGGTTAACGCCTGTTTCCGATTTAACACTGTGCATTCTCCAATCAATTTCAACAAAACTTTCTCCGCCTGACTACTGGCTAACTGATGTCGTTTTGACACTAACATCATATAAACTAATTCTTCTTTCTTCATCGCCGACCAATAGCGTTACACCACTGCGATCGATTGCCTTCACTGTAGCGCCGCCTATAATATCGCCGATGGTAACTCGCTGCCGATTGATCACAGCCATAGGCGAAGTACTGCCTGCTCTTATAAAGCTCAGGTCGTAGCTCGCTGGCACAACGTTTCGGATAAGGTCTTGCACCAGAGAATTATCATCGACGATTCCTAACGACAGAGGGCGCGTTGGATCAACCAACTCCTCGCCATCGATGACGTCTGCAGAAACCTGACCACTGCAAAGGACTGCCACAGATAAACCCAACAACGATAATTTTCTAAACACCAATAAATCCCATATTCGAACTCAGCGTATGAATCTCTAACGTGACCAAAGCACTTGGCCACACTACTTGTTTAAAACTTATCGAGTCCCAAAAAAAGCTACCGGAAACTTCTTCCAGGAATCGCAGATACTTTAAGGTACTGAAAAAATCACCCTGAAACTCAATCACCAGACCGTGTGAAAACACCTGCCCTGTTAGATCATTCGTTACCTGGCCATTTAAATTTTCAACATCGCCACGCAGCGGCACAGCATCTTTATTCTGAAAACTAATGAGCTCCAAGCCAGATTGTCGCTGCAACAGAGACGTAAGGATTCGCGTCATATCCGCAGGAGAGATCAAGTCACCCGCAAGGTTCGATATCTCGCTATCTAATCGGCTCTGCTCCCGAGCGATTACGGTGAGACGATCATTTGCAAACTTATTGGGATCTTCCTGACTCGCCGCAACCATCTCGGCATACGCACGTTGTTGCCCCTGAATCTGGCTATTAACGCTATTAATCTGACTTTCTAGGCTCGCTATGTCCGTACGTATCGGATCGAAGGCAATCGATAGATACGTCAGGGATAAGCCTGCGAGCAATACGAGCAGAATGACCAGTTTCTCAGCACGCGTCCGAGAATCGATACTCTTGATTGCCTTGTCTAATTGCTGTTGAATTCGCTCATTCATTCGACGTACTCAACTCGAAACTGAATAACTGATTGCTTGCGTCTGTTCGCGATATTCGCGGACTGAACAACTGATCCCTAAGGGCGCTATTGCTCGCCTCAAGTTTGCTTACATAACGAGGCACCATCACTGAATCTATTGCTTGCCCGGAGAGCGTCACGCTTTCTCCACCTTGACTGAATTCGAAACTCGTAACGCTTAGACCTTCGATTGAGGCCCTGGAGATATCTTTAAAATATTCAGAAAATCCATCAACATTACCCAATTTAGTCTCACTCAGAAATTCTCGGATTTGGCGACTTGAATCCAATTTCGCCTCGGCCTGATCGAGCCGATCTGTTAGCGCGCTATTCTGAGATCGCCGTGCCAGCACTTCATCCAGTTCGCTGGTCTTTCGTGTTTCTTGCTGCAGTATCTGTCTAAGATCTGCGATTTCGCTATTCAAGCTCCAACGCGTATACAGATCGAAGGCAGACACTAGCAACATGGCTACTAAAACGCCGCCCAAAATCTGTCCCATCAACAAAGCCGTTAGAGCCTCTTTCTTCACTCTAAATTCTGGCAAATAGAGATTGATCTGTTGATTCATTAGGCGGCTTCCTGCTCTTTCTTTCCGGCCGTAGCCTTATTCTTTCCGCCGCGCAACGTCGCGGCTATCGCAGCCATACCTATCTGTTGGTCTTCAGACGAGAGTTCTTTCGCGCAATCGAGATGCTCAGCGATATTCAGCACACTGACTTCAGCGGTGAGCATGCTGTTCAGGGACTCCACCATGGCTGCACTGTCGTGCTGGCGCTGTGCTATGACAATTCGGTTGATTGGGTTCTGTCCCATCTGACTTTCGTAGTAGTCGAGTGATCGTTGTATTTCCAGAACCAAGCGGTCTTTCAGGTTTTCCCACTCATCAGATTCCATGACGTCTGGGCCTAATTCCGTGTTGATGCGTCGGCTTAGGAACAGTTCGCCGTTCCGTGTGATATTCATCGTACTGCCGTTTCGCCGCAGATCCATAAAGGCTACGCCATTGACATCTTCCACGTAATTTCTTGAGAAGTTGAGCATGACGAGCTCTGGAATATCGATGACCGCCAATTCCAGACCACTCTCTGTGACCATGTCGACGATGTCGCTTATCCTGGATTTCAATGAAGCAACCACGTACACCATCGCTCGACCACGGTAGGCATCGGCAGGAACTCGAAATACATCGATAGCCGCATCTTCGACCTTCATATCCAGGAGATCCTTGATCTTCCAGCGAACGGCCGCCCTTAACTCATCTGCTTCAACCTCAGGTGCCTCCACAAGGTGAAGATTGTAGTCTTTGCGATTGAGCACGAAACTGCACTGCTTGTCCTCAAGGTCCATGTCATTAACCAATTTCGCTAGAGACTTGGCAGCATCACGCTCTGATTTCAGAGCGATTCGCTCATAGTCGATCAGGAACGGCGCACCATCGCGCTCCCCCATATGGGCGACAGCAAGCTGATCGGAGCTAACGACTACGCCAACTCTGCTCTTGGCCTTTGCTTTCTTCTTGAAAAATTGCATTATTGCCCTTGGAAATACTCAATAACTCTTTCGCCACTGCCCACCTGAGAATAACGAATTTCAGGCTCTTGCTTTCTCTTAGGAATCGAAAATCCAGCCTTGCACGCAAGCGCGTCCAAAACTTAAAGGAAGCCATACAGGAATATCGTTTAAGCCACTAAATTCTAAAACAAAATGCCGTAATCAGTTGGATAAACTAGGGATAATATGAATAGGGTTGGGAAGAAGTGGTAACTGGCTCGTAAAACCTCGGGCAAAAGGGGGAAAAATTCGAATATTCCGAATTTCCAGATTCCTGTCTAAATTTACATGAACGCCGTCAACCAAATTGGTGAATTTTTGATCAACATTGTGCTTTTTGAGCCTGAAATACCTCCAAACACCGGAAATATTATCCGTTTAGCTGCAAATACTGGCGCACACCTGCATCTTGTAAAGCCCTTCGGCTTCGAGCTAGATGACAAGCGGATGCGCCGCGCAGGGCTCGATTACCACGAATTTGCTGGTATTTCGCAATATTCTGACTGGCAAGAATTCATGGCCCAGAATGGGCAGAATCGACTCTTGGGCGTGAGCACCAAGGCTAGCCTGCTCTACAGTGAGACGGCGTTTGAGGCGGGTGACTTTTTGATATTTGGGCCGGAAACCCGCGGACTGCCTGAAAACATCAGGGAACAGCTGGGATCGGATAATTTGATAAGAATCCCCATGTTACCTGACAGTCGCAGCCTGAATCTCTCCAATGCTGCGGCTGTCGTGGTCTACGAAGCCTGGCGTCAGCTGGGCTTCGCGGGGGGTAGCTGAATTATCTAGTTGGTAATCTCAGGAGCTGGGGCTCCGCCGTTCGCGTTCGCCTCTGCAGCCTGCTTCTGCTGCGCGTAAAGTGCCTCAAAATTGATTGGAGCAAGCACTAGCGCCGGGAAGCTTCCCTTCACTACGAGGGCATCGATCGCCTCACGGGCATAGGGAAACAGGATGTTTGGGCAGACCGTGGCCAACAAATGCTCAAGCTGCGCAGGCTCGAAGTCCTTGGCAGTGAATACACCCGCTTGATGTACTTCTACGACGAATGCCACCTCCTCTTCGAGGATAGCCTCTACGGTCAATACTAAAACTATCTCGAAGACATCATCCTGGATCTTCGAATTTCGCGTCTTGATATCGAAATTGATCTTCGGCTGCCACTGGTTCTGGAAAACAGCGGGGCTACGAGGGGATTCGAAGGAAGAATCTTTTAAATATATGCGCTGCAGGGCGAATTGGGGGCCCTCTGGCTGCTCTGCGGTCGATGCTGCCGCTGCTTCTTGGTTGTTCTCTTCATTCTCTGCCATGATTAATCCTATATGTTATTTCTATCGAATTTCTATTAATTGAATCTTAACCCTTAATTGACCTCAGGCTGGCTAGACGACCAACGGCATAGACTGCGCCCGCCATTCGCTCAATCCACCAGACAACTTATAAACCTGTTCATGCCCAGCCGCCTGAATCTTCTTTGCAGCATCTCCCGAATGTTGCCCCAACTTGCAGACTACAATAACTGGCTTCTGCTGATGCTTCTTCAGCTCCGTTACTCGCTGATCTAACTTCGCCAGAGGAATATTGATCGAATCGACGATATGGCCGGTTTCAAATTCCTTCTTGTCGCGCACGTCCACGACGATGGCATCGCTGCGATTGATGAGCATTACCGCCTGCTGTGGCCCTACCCCTTTGCTGGCTGTGCGCTGATGGTAAAAAACTATAGCGGCCAGTGCTGCCATCCAAAGGGTGGATAGCATGAGGTGATTACCAATAAACTCTAAAAACTGCGCCATAACCTACTCGGTTTTTCTAGACCGGGCCTTCGCGCCAGTCGATCCATAGGATCCCATTGAAGGCCAAGTCCTGCATGGATGAGGCCGCAAAAAAGGGGTGCAAGTATACACGTGTCCCGTGGCTTAAAGAAGTTCCCAGAGAAACTAGTGCGCTGCGAATTAGCGCAAATAGCCCCGCCACCAGCGAGCAACTAATAGGGACCAAGCTTCTCGCTATGAATTCCTCTTTCAAGGATAATGGCTACTCTCGTTTTTTAAGCAAAACACAGGACGCAGAAGCACTCCATGACTGACGCCAGCACCGGTAAAAAGAAGACCGCACTTCTCCTGATCTTAGATGGCTGGGGCTATCGAGAAGAAACCAGCAGCAATGCTATTCATAGCGCAGACAGCCCCGTATGGGACTCTCTTTGGAATGGCAGGCCTCATACGCTGATAGATACTTCCGGTAAGTCTGTCGGGCTACCCGCAGGACAGATGGGCAATTCCGAAGTCGGTCATATGAACCTGGGCGCCGGACGCGTGGTGTATCAGAGCCTCACCCGGATAGACAAAGACATCGAGGAAGGCAGCTTCTTCTCCAACCCGGTGCTGACTGCCGCCGTCGACAAATCTGTCGAGGCGAACTCTGCTTTACACATATTCGGACTCATGTCGCCCGGGGGCATACACAGCCACGAAGATCAGATTATAGCCATGATCGAGCTTGCGATTCGACAGGGGGCTCCAAGGATTTATCTGCACGCATTCCTGGATGGACGCGATACCCCGCCTCGCAGCGCGCTGTCCCCACTCATTCGCGCTGAGAAGACATTGTTAGGGTCCAACAAGGGACGCGTTGCTTCAATCTGTGGTCGCTTCTTTGCCATGGACAGAGACAACCGCTGGGATCGAGTGCAACCCGCTTACGACATGCTCACTCAGGCGAAGGCTGAGTTTCGATACGAGAACGTAACGATGGCACTGAATGCCGCCTATGAACGAGACGAGGATGATGAGTTTGTTCAGGCAAGCCTGGTAGGGGCTGAAGGCGATGTCGCCGCCACCATCGATGATGACGACGTTGTGGTGTTTATGAATTTTCGCGCTGATCGCGCCCGCGAGTTAAGCCGGGCATTCGTCGATGACGATTTCGTTGGGTTCCAGCGAGCAGCAAGACCGAAATTGAGTGAGTTCGTGACGCTGACTGAATACGCCGCGGATATTCCAGCAAGCGTTGCCTATCCGCCGGCAGTACTCGACAACGTGCTCGGTGAGTATTTAGCTGAGCAGAATAAAACACAGCTGCGCATCGCAGAGACTGAAAAGTATGCACATGTTACTTTCTTTTTTAATGGCGGTCGGGAGGCACCGTTCGCTAATGAAGACCGCACACTCATCCCTTCGCCGAATGTTAAGACATACGACTTGCAACCGGAGATGTCGGCATTCGAACTCACAGACAAACTAGTCGCCGCAATACGCTCGCAGAAATATGACGCCATCATCTGTAACTACGCGAACGGTGACATGGTCGGTCATACTGGCGATTTCGATGCCGCGGTAAAAGCCGTAGAGGCCGTGGACAAATGTCTGGGCTTGATAGTTGCCGCGATCGAAGAGACAGAGGCTGAAATGCTAATCACGGCAGATCATGGCAATGTTGAACAGATGCTCGACCCAGAAACCAATCAACCTCTAACCTCGCACACCAGCGGCCCAGTGCCACTCGTCTATGTGGGCACAAGCGGACGAGAGTTTCTTAGCGAAGGCAGCCTCTCGGATCTCGCCCCCACCCTGCTCTCTTTGCTGAACATGGCAGTACCTGAGGAGATGACGGGAAAGATTCTGCTGGGATAGACGCAAGCCTGGATAGTTAATATTTTGGGAGAAACAGCTACTCGGTGAAGGCGCTAATTCGAATTTTAGATCCAGATATCAAGCTGACACTGCTGCTCTTGTTTGCTTTTTTCCTCACTCCGCTTTTCGCCGCCGATAGCGACAATGAAGCCCAGCAGGAATTAGCCGCAGTGAGCAACGCGATCGATGAGATTCATGCTTGGCTCGCTGATGCCAAGTCGACTCAGTCAACAGAGATCGCAAACCTGCAACGGGTTGAGCTGGAGATATCAACTCTCAGCCAATCGATTAGCGAGACCCAGCTTCTGCTTAAGAAAACCGAATCCGAGATGGCATCCCTAACTGCTCAGGCGACTCGATTGAATACAGAAAAAGCGGCACAGAATAAAATTCTTGAACAAACAGTTAGAACTGTCTATATGGCGGGGAATCAGAGCGCCATAGAACTACTGTTAAGCCAGGACATTTTATCCATGAGCGCCCGCATGCTCCACTATCAACGTCTATTTACCGAATCACAACTGAGCAGTATCGCCGCCTTCCAAGCGACCCTCGACGAAGTAGATAACGTTAACCGAGGTCTGGAGTCGACGGCCCTGGACCTCGCTGCAGAGCAACTAAATCTCAGCACTGCTCTATCACGTCTCAACGATTCCAAACAGCAGCGCGAGGTCGCTTTAGGTCAGTTGCGCAATACCATCGCGCTGCGAAATTCTGAATTGGAACAGCTGGAGATGGACCAGATACAACTGCAAGAACTGATCGAAGAGATCAATCGTGCCGTCGCGGATATTCCCGCAGCCATGCAGCGAACCCCATTCGACACACAGCGCGGCAAGCTTCAAATGCCCGTTACTGGCGAAGTTATCAATCGCTATGGCTCACGTTATGGTGAGGGCGACTTACGTCGCCAAGGAGTAACGATTAGCGTAAGTGAAGGAACTCCAGTGCAGGCAATTCATCCCGGTCGGGTAGTTTTTTCTGATTGGCTGCGGGGCACAGGATTACTGGTGATCGTAGACCATGGCGAGGGCTATATGTCCCTATATGGTGCCAATCAGGCACTGTCCAAACAGGCGGGGGACTGGGTGGATGCAGGGGATATCGTCGCCACGTCCGGCTTCAGCAGCGGACTGACCCGCAATCAGGCTGGCGGCCAACGACCTGGCATGTATTTCGAGATACGCCATCACGGCGAATCGCTCGATCCAGGAGATTGGTTCTCCGACTGAAAGAAATCAGTGCTAGCGACGATCTCCTCACGGGATGGCCGTCGTATCGAGTTTGCGTATTGCACAATAAACTGAAACACTTGGTTTATACGTATAAACAGGTCATGCGAGTCCAAACCCCTACAGCGCACATCACAGTTCGCCAGGCCTCACCGAGTTACAGAACTATCAGGATATAGCTATGAATTATATTCCATCTACACCCCAGCGCTTCTCGTTGAGTAGGCTACTGTCTGCGCCATACGCAGCATATCTAGGCCTAATATTGCTGATCGGAGCTCTGCCGATATCGGCTAGCGCGCAGACACAGCAGCAGACATTACCGCTCCCGCTCAATGAAGTGAGGATGTTTACCGAGGCGCTTGACCGCATTCGTATGTCCTATGTAGATGAAATAGATGACAAGACGCTTCTGGAAAATGCTATCCGCGGCATGCTTGCCGGGCTAGACCCCCACTCCGCGTACATGGCAGGAGACGACTTTGACTTGCTCGAGGAATCTACCACTGGTGAGTTTGGCGGGCTCGGCGTAGAAGTAGGAAGAGAGAATGGCTATATTCGTGTCATCAGCCCTATCGATGATTCGCCGGCCGATCGTGCAGGCATAAAGGCAGGCGACCTTATTATTCAGATCGACAACAAACCACTTCGAGAGATGCTACCGGAGGAAGCTGCACAGATGATGCGCGGGGCACCCGGCACAGACGTCACCGTTACTGTTGCCAGAGAGGGCCAAGAGCCCTTCGACGTTACCATAACCCGCGAAGTCATCGCTCTCACCAGCGTGCGCAGTCGAATTATCGCGCCAGGCTACGCCTATCTGCGCATCTCCCAGTTTCGTGTAAACACAGGCTACGAACTGGAAGAAGAGATCGAAGAACTGTATGCCGAGAACGAAGCCATCGACCAACCCATAAAGGGTATGGTGTTAGACCTACGCAATAATCCTGGCGGCATATTGCAGGCTTCGGTCGGTGTCGTCGATGCATTCATCAGTGAAGGCCGAATCGTCTACACCGAAGGAAGGCTAGAACAAACCGGTCTGGATTTCTCAGCGACTCGCAAGACTGTGGCTGGCGATGTGCCCCTGGTCGTGCTAATCAACAACGGCTCCGCCTCCGCTTCCGAGATCGTAGCGGGCGCTCTGCAAGACCATGGACGCGCTATCATCATGGGCACGCGCAGCTTCGGAAAAGGCTCAGTACAGACAGTCTTGCCGCTGGATGAGAGACGCGCGATTAAGTTAACCACTTCACTCTACTTCACTCCAAGCGGCCGCTCGATTCAGGCACAGGGTATAGAGCCGGATATCGAAGTAGAAGAGGCTTTAGTTACTCGCCGATCACGCAATGTCATGCAATACAATGAGGCAGACCTCGCGGGACACTTGGAGAACGGTAACGGGCCGACTACTGAGAATCAACGCCTTGCCGAGGCGCTGATTTCCGCCGAAGAGGTACTAGTAAACGACTACCCATTGAACGAAGCACTGAATGTGCTAAAAGGGGTTAATGCGTTCAAGCCAGCACGCCCAATTAACACTTCCGGCTCGTTTGCGCAGCGGAATTTAGATTAGGATCACGGCGCAAGGGATTGAAGTTTAAATACGAACTTCGATCCCCTTGTCTGCCATGTACTGCTTGGCTTCTTGGATAGTAAATTCCTGAAAATGGAAGATACTCGCGGCGAGCACCGCATCGGCCTCACCCTCCAAAACACCATCCACGAGATGTTGAAGACTCCCAACACCGCCAGAGGCGATAATAGGTACTCGCACTGCACGACTCACGGCACGATTTAGCGCGAGGTCGAATCCACTCTTGGTCCCATCTCTGTCCATGCTAGTCAACAGAATCTCTCCAGCACCGTAGTCCACCATACGCTTGACCCAGTCGATCGCATCAAGCCCAGTCGGCTTGCGCCCGCCATGGGTGAATATCTCCCACTTGAGTGGCTCACCCTCGGCGGACACCTGCTTCGCATCGACTGCGACGACTATGCACTGGGAACCGAATCGCGCAGCTGCCTCGCGCACGAATTCAGGATTGACCACAGCCGCGGTGTTGATGCCAACCTTGTCCGCCCCGGCATTCAACATAGCGCGAATATCTTCCAATGTGCGAATGCCACCGCCTACGGTCAGCGGAATAAAAACCTGACTCGCGATCGCCTCGACAGTGTGCACGGTAGTCTCTCTGCCCTCATGACTGGCAGTGATATCGAGAAATGTAATCTCATCGGCACCCGCATCGCAGTAGCGCTTGGCGACCTCGACAGGATCTCCGGCATCGCGGATATCGAGAAATTTGACGCCCTTCACGACGCGACCATTCTCGCAGTCCAGGCAGGGAATTATTCGTTTAGCTAATGCCATTGCGCCTTGTACTTTCAGTCCTGGTTAATTTCTTCGTCGCAGAGTTGCTGCGCTAGTGAGAGATCCAGGTTTCCCTCGTAGATCGCTCTTCCCGTAATGACACCTATAATCCCACCACCTGTAGACGCTTCCGCGACTTCACGTATAGCTGCGATGTCCGCCAGCTTACTAACGCCGCCGGAGGCGATAATTGGAATAGGCGAGTGATCCGCCAGTTCCCTAGTCGCCTCGATGTTTACTCCACGCATCATGCCATCACAGTTGATATCGGTATAGACGATTGCCTCCACGCCGAGATCGGCGAACTGTTCGGCTAGAGTAACGGCCGAAACATCGGACACATCGGCCCAACCTTCCGTTGCCACCATGCCATCAATCGCATCGATACCGACAATGATCTTCCCTGGAAAGGCCTCACAGGCTTCCTTTACAAATCCGGGATTCTTCACAGCCTGAGTGCCAATAATCACGTAGCTGACACCCGCGCTCAAATAGAACTCCACGCTCGCAAGGCTTCGAATGCCGCCGCCAATTTGAATCGGCAGCTGGGGATACGCAGCCGCTATCTTGGTGACAATCTCCGCATTGACCGGAGTACCGGCGAAGGCGCCGTTGAGGTCAACAATATGCAGCCTTCGCGCGCCCTTAGCCTGCCAAATGCCTGCCATGCTTACGGGGTCGTCTGAGAAAACCGTCGCCTCATCCATTCGCCCCTGTCTTAAGCGAACACACTGTCCATCTTTTAAATCAATCGCTGGTATTACTAACATCGCATCGCTCTAAAATATTTATTTGTAATTCGTTGCCGATCTTTCACATTTCAATTCGAACCATCCCACAGCAGGAAGTTTCGCAGCAGGGTGAGACCCACTGTCTGGCTCTTCTCAGGATGAAACTGGGTTGCGAAAATATTGTTATCACTGAGAGTTGCGACGAAGTCTTTGCCGTAGTTCGCCGTTCCCGTGACCATGCCACGCTGCGTAGTTTGCACATAATAGCTATGTACAAAATAGAAGCGACTATTGTCCGGCACACCTTTCCAAAGTGGATGGGCGGCTGTCTGACTTACCTGATTCCAACCCATGTGTGGCACTTTCAATCGCTTTCCAGCGGAGTCTCTAAGATCATCACCGAAGTAGCGAACCTCGCCTTCCAGAAATCCAAGGCAGTCTACGCCGCCGTTCTCTTCACTGGAATTCATCAACGCCTGCATTCCAACGCAGATTGCCAACACAGGCTTGGTCTGCATCGCATCCTTCACGATCCGATCGACATCGAGGCGCAGGATTTCGGCCATGCAGTCCCTGATCGCCCCGACTCCGGGGAAGATGACGCGGTCGGCGCCAGCGATCTCGGCGGCATCGGCGGTGATGACAACCTCTACCGGTTCACCCAATTCGCGGCCGACATGCTCCAATGCCTTCGCAACCGAATGCAGATTACCCATGCCGTAATCAATGACCGCGATCTTGTTCATTTGAATTGTAGTCTACTAGTCGTTTTTGGAGAGCTAAGTGAAGGTAATGCGGCCAGAGCCCATCACCTTCGAGTAGATTTTCAGAGCGATCCCTTTGTGGAAGGAACAACGCCTTTCTGTCGAGGATCGGCTTCTATTGCCATACGCAGCGCCCGACCAAAGGCCTTGAAAATAGTCTCAATCTGATGGTGTGCGTTTTTCCCACGAATATTGTCGATGTGCAGCGTCACCAGAGAGTGATTGACGAAGCCCTGAAAGAATTCATGAAATAGATCCACATCGAAAGCACCGACTGTGCCTTTGACGAATTGAACGTGATAGTCCAAGCCCGGTCGGCCGGAGAAATCGATAACGACGCGAGATAAGGCCTCATCGAGGGGCACATAGGCGTGCCCATAGCGGCGAATACCTGTCCTATCAAGCGCCTTATCGAAGGCTTGACCGAGTGTAATACCTATATCTTCAACCGTGTGATGAGCATCTATCTCGAGATCACCCACCGCCTTGATCGCGATATCGATCAGGCCATGTCTCGCAATCTGATCCAACATGTGGTCCAGAAAGGGTAGCCCAGTGTCTACTTCCAGTTTACCGGTACCATCCAGGTTCACCGTCACCGAAATCTGCGTTTCCTTGGTATTGCGCTCTACTGATGCTGTTCTCATTGACTCGGTCGCTGTAATTGGTGTTGTGACATGGGTGCATTACTGGCCATCATGGCGATGGTGTCGTAAAAAGTGTTCTGAGGAATATCAGTCCTCAGGAAAGAGCGCATTATAATGCCCGCTCTGACGCATTGAAAGCAGCAGATATGGGCAATTCCAGACCGTTTTCAGCCTCGTGCATGTGCTTAAGCAATCCGTTAAACTAATCTGCTCGCAAGCTATTGACGTATACCCTGTCAGAATAAGCAATTTCGGCAGTATACGTCTGACAAATCAGAAACCAGGTAGACATGATAAAGACACTCTCCAGACTGCTGCTTGGCTTGGTTCTGTTGGCAATAGTCGCAGTTGCAATCCTGCTGTTGTCAGTGAACACCGAGCAGAACAAGGCTGCTATTCAGGCCGCAGTATTCTCGAGCACGGGCTACGAGTTAACTATCGCGGGTGATATGGATATCGCGTTCTTCCCATCTATCGGCTTAACGCTTAACGATGTCCGACTGAAGAATCCGGCATCGCCCCAGGAACTCGCCTCGACAACCGCCGCCTTACTGCAGGTAGACCTGCGCGCCCTATTCGGCGGCGATATCCTTGTCCAGGATCTGTCCAGCAATGATTTTCATATCAATTATTACATTGATGCCAACGGCATGAGTAACTGGGACCTCGATTCTCCCAACACAAATGCCGACCCTTCGCCCAGCAATGCTCAAGCTACGGCCGTGCAAAGCGAACAGGCTACTGCCGAGGCAAATAGTTCCAGCAATGTCTCCGTCTCATTCCAACGGATTCGGGTTAGCAACGCGAGCGTAGACATCCAAGACTTGTCCAGGGGAACACGCTATAGCGTCAACAACCTGAATTTTGAAAGCAACAACACTAATATCGAAGGCAGGCCTTTCGACGTCGACGTGAGCTTTAATTTTCTTAACAATGGCATGACCAAGCCGATGTCGATGGGATTCCGAGGCGACGTTACAGCAGACATGGACGCGGGGACAATTGACGTGCAGGACATTGCCTTTAATCTTACGCCTCTGTTGATGCAGGGCCAGTTAAGCATTAGCAATTTGCAAGACGCAATGACATTCGAAGTCTCTCTCACATCTAATGACTTTGACATTATCGGGCTAATGCAGACCATTGGGGTCAGGGAAGAAGATACCGATGCAACAAGTTCGCTACTAGGGGGCGCAGAGCGACCACAGGCCAATATAGCATTGAGATTCGACGGCGACGAACTTGGCATACAGGTCCCAAGCTTACTTGTACAGTTAGCGGAAAGCCGAATCGAAGCCGAGGCCGATATAAGTTTTGCAACTGCTTTAACACCAACAAATATCAGTTATGAAATTGTAAGCAACAGGATCGATGTAACTCCATTTCTCGAATCAGAAGCGGATGATCAGGTTGCGAGTGAATCCGGCGCCGATAACGATATAGGAACGAACGAATCTACGATTCCCACTGCTCAAGCCTCAGCAGAGACCGTGATTCCCACCGAGCTACTAAACTCAATTAGTATTCTCGGCTCTATCGCGATCGAATCTATAGTTGCAAACGAATTTCTATTCACTGGCATTAATATTTTTACCAACGTAGAGGACGGCGTGCTGGATGTAGAATTACAGCCTGTCTCTGCATTCGAGGGCAGCATCGCTGGCAACCTGAGACTCGATGGTAGCTCGCCAGATGCCGCCGTGACGACGCATTTCTCTATTAGTCAGATGAACCTGATAGACCTCGCTCCTAGCGTCTCCCGACTCAACTCCGTTACTGGCAACCTGGATGTCGAGATCGATCTCACCGCGACCGGACGAACCACGAACGCCCTGTTGGAGTCGCTAAGTGGCTCCACAACATTCGCGATCCTTGATAACAGTGTCGATATCGGTGTGATCAAACAAGTTTTCACTGCGATCTCCGCGCTTAGCCCCAGCGGCGGGACTATCGAGCAATGGCCGGATGTCATTCGCTTTGCAGAGCTTGGCGGATTCATCTTGATTAACGATGGTATCGAGGGGAATCAGCAGCTTAATCTGCGTATGGATAACTTCGACGTATCGGGCACCGGCGGCATCGATCTAGCGGAGCAGAACTTCGACTACGACCTGCTCTTCACAGTCCTCGGCGAGCCCTACCTGCAAACCATACAAGTAAACGAGCTCTACCACGACGTATCCTGGCCCGTCGATTGCACTGCCGCATTCGCAGATGAGGTGAATCAATACTGCCGCCCGAACTTCTCTCAGGTGAGAGAAATCTTTACTCAGCTGGGCACCAACGCTGTCCGAAACCGCCTAAATGAGGTCATCACCGACCAGCTTCCAGAGGAAGTCCGAGACGGAGCCCGGGGCCTGCTTCGCAACCTTCTTAACTAGCCTCTCTGTAGAACCGGGACATGCCAAACCATCCTCCCTTCGCGCAGCGACTCCTCGATTGGTTTGATCAAAACGGACGCCACGACCTTCCCTGGCAGACTGAGCCTACCCCCTATCGTGTCTGGGTTTCGGAAATAATGTTGCAGCAGACTCAGGTCGCCACCGTTATCCCCTACTTCGAACGCTTCATGGAACGCTTCGCAACAGTTGACGAGCTCGCGGCTGCCGAAACGGATCAGGTCCTACATCTGTGGACTGGACTAGGGTACTACGCGCGGGCGCGAAATCTTCATACGGCCGCCAAGACAATCATGGACAGTCACGACGGCGTATTCCCGAATAGTGTAGAAGGCTTAATGGGGCTAGCCGGCATCGGCCAGTCCACTGCCGGAGCAATAGCGGCAATATCGATGGGAGTCCGCGCTCCAATTCTAGATGGCAATGTGAAGCGCGTTCTGGCCCGATATCACTGTATCGGCGGTTGGCCTGAACAGTCTGCCGTCAAGAAAGAGCTCTGGCGGCTTGCCGAATCGCTTACCCCCAATGAACGCGTCGACGACTATACCCAGGCGATAATGGATCTTGG
>CAXBLN010000018.1:0-31024 GCA_963976555.1 uncultured Gammaproteobacteria bacterium | reverse complement strand
CCGAGACACTGTTTGCGGTGACTTCGTTTGCCACAGAAGAAGATGGCAGGAGTCTGGTGCAGGAGCGCAAGGTCGACGGCATCGTGACGCCAAATGAAACAATTCCGAACAGCCTCGAGTTGTACGTACTGAAAAGAGGATCGCTGCAGACCAGCGCTATTCTCCAAAATTTCTCCGCGTTGCAGAAAGAGGTACAAGGTAGTCAACCGGACTGGATCACCGAGATTGAATCAGTACACCAAGGTGATGCTCAACGAGAGACCTTGCCCACATGGGTATTGATGCTGGTGTTGCTAACAGGCTTCTTGATCTTGCCCATGCAGATTGCCGAAGAGAAAGAAAAGAAATTGCTGCTGGCTCTGCTGCAAACACCCATACACGAGATGCAATGGCTGATTGCCAAATTACTGCTGGGGATAGTCCTGATCATCACCGCTGTTTTAGTCTTGCACTTGCTTGGGCAGTTCGACGCGGTCCCTCTCTTTGATTACATCGCAATTATTCTTATAGGCAGTTATTGTTTCAGCGCCTACGGAATATTCCTGGGATTCCTTTGCAAAACTCAGGCCAGCGCCAGAACACTCGGCGTTATCTTTTTCCTGCCGCACCTACTGCCTTCTGCGATGTCCGATGTTTCAGAAAAACTAACCGCGATTGCACCATTACTGCCGTCCTACCAATTGTTTCGCCCGTTGCAGTCCATCTTGCTAGAGGGCGGCACAGTGAACGCTATGCCATTTGATGTGACCTATCTTTTTCTGCTGGGATCTTTGTTGTTCTTCCTTTCCTATCTGCTGATGAGAAGACGCTGGCTAATGTAGACATTCGACGGCAACGCTCCCCCTTATTGACGAAGCGCCTCGAATTCAGAACGCAGCGTCACGGCATCGCCGACCAAGTCACCTTCAACCCCGTAGTCCATGCCCCAGAGGCTGCGGACGATTGTGGTATGGGCAGAGATGCCCAGCATCTCGCGCCGGTGTCCGAAGGGATACTCTGCTTGTTTGTTGATGATCACTTCCAGCACCACGGGATAAGTCTCGCCGAGGAGGGTCAGGTTGCCGGTTAGCGTTCCACTCTCATCGGCATTACCGGGAGTGTAGTCGTTGGCCTCGAAGACGATTAGCGGGTTACGCCTGGCATTCAGGAAGTCTCTGCTACGGAGATGGTTGTCACAGGCATTGAGATTGTTGTGGGACATCGCAAAAACCTGCTCTGCCCCGCTGTTCAGCCCGCGACAATCGCTCTCTTGACGAGGTTATCTATCATTGGGACTTTGTATTGATTGTGTGCTAATACTCTTGCGCCATTGCTGGCCAGCGTGCCGATTGCAGCTGCGGTGGTTTCGTCTCGAGGCTTGCCTCTGACTGCACTCTCAACATCGATGAGTCGTCTGGGCTTGCACTCCACGGCTCCGGCGACGAATCGTGCGTCCTCTATATTAGCGCCATTCATCTTCAGGGCTACGGCCATGCTTACCAGCGCGAAATCCCAGACGTTCCTGTCGGCAACTTTCTCAAAGTAGAAAGTCGCGTCTGCCCACTTCCTCGGAATTCGTATCGATGTGAGAATCTCGCCGCTGCGCAGTGCCGTCGTATTCTGGATGTCGTTGGCAGGACCGACAAAATAGTCTTCGGCGCGCACTACGCGTTCACCTCCCACGCTGTTGATTACCATGCTTGCTTCCAGCGCTACCAGAGCGGGAGCCGTGTCGGATGGATTGACTGCCACGCAGCGACTAGCTCCAAATATTGCGTGTTCTCGGTTCATGCCTTCAGGGGTGTCTGCGTAACAGAGATTGCCTCCGGCCCGATAGCAATCAAGACCCCGGCGATAATACCAGCAGCGAACATCCTGGCTGACATTGCCTCCAAGAGTGCCGGCATTGCGGATCTGCGGGCTCGCTACCCGGCCTGCCGCCGACGACAGTAAGCCATAGTGTTCCTGAACCAGCGCATTGTTCGCCACGTCGGTTAGCGTCGTCAGGGCACCAATCTCGATGCCGTCAGCAGTCTCGCGGATACCTCGAAGCGACTCGATGCCGTTCAGATCGATCATGGCTTCGGCTGTCTTGGCGCGATCTTTCAACCAACCATAGGTATCCTGGCCGCCGCCGAGTAACCAGGCGCGGTCTCCGAGACGATCGGCTAAGGCTAGGGCGTCGTCAATCTGCAGCGGTTGGAACAGATCCATTTCCGGCATAACGTCATGTGATGGCATAGCAGTAACCTCAGAATGTATTTAGTTTGAGCGATAGTGGACCGTAGGCGTTTTGCGCCACGTGATTCACGATCATGTCAGGCGTTACCGGAACCCGGTTAAACAGGTGCCCGTCTAGGGCATCGGCAATAGCGCTGGTCATGGCGGCTACGGCACAGCCCTGGGAAGGTTCGCCAATCCCGCGCCCGCCCATTGGGTTGAATGGGTCCGGAATATCGGCCGCGGCCGTGGCCATATTCGCAGGCACATCCAGCATGGAAGGAAGCTTGCTCTGATACAGCCCCACGTTGGCGGGCAGTCCATTCTGTGGGTCATAGACATGACGCTCGTAGGCGGCCATGCCAATACCCCAGACGCCACCGCCATTCATCTGCTGCGAGAATCCCTGAGGGTGCATGATAGTGCCGCAATCGGCGACTGCCACGTAGTCAGTGACCTCAATCTTGCCGGTGTCGGCGTCGATCTCGACTTCCATGAAGCCGATGATCTGCCCGGGAGGCGTGCCTTTGCGATCCAGGTTATCCTTGGCTGCACCTATGAGTCCGGTTCCTGCAAGCCCAGCGACGGCGCGTTGCGTAATCGGATTTAAGTCTTCGGGATATTGCTGCCCGCTGTAGGAGCCACCTAATTCGATCGCTCGCTGGGCAGCTGCACCGTAGCTCATGCCTTTAGTGGAATCATCGGTTCTGAACACGCGCTCATCGCCGATGCTGTATTCCTCGGGAGTACCACCAAACTCAATTGCTGCAATCTCTTTCAGCTTGTTGAGTGCATCCATCGCTGCCACATAGTTCGAGCGACTATGGGTGAATATGGTATTGCTACCACCTTGCACCGAGCTATGCGGTAGATGATTATCCGTGCGCGCGCGCACGATCTCGCAGTTGTCCCAGCTACACTGCAACACCTCGGCTACGGTTCTCGAGGTCGCTGCATAGGAATAAGTACCCAGATTGCCGACTCCACTGTGAATGCCGATCTTGCCCGATGGAAGAATTCTGACCAGACCATCGTAGCCATAGCCGCCGGCACCATGGTAACCCTGCCCCACACCAACGCCGACTAATTTATTGCCACGCCGACGCGGCTGGCTAGACTTGGTCTGCCAGTCGAACATGTCGGCGCCCTTGTCGATGGCGGCCGCCATGAAGGCACTGGTGACCGGCGATTGATCGGCATAGATGCCGGAGTCACTATTGGGCGCATTCAGGCGTCTAAAGGCTACCCGGTCCATGCCCAGTTTATTCGCTGCCTTGTCCATGATGGGCGCCAACACTGCCGCCATCTCATTCTGTCCTGGGCCACGCTGCGCCCCTCTCGGCGCGGTATTGGTGAATATCGGTATGTTTCTGAGGCGCATCGCCGTGGGTTGGAATAGCACCGATATATGCCCAGCCGAAGACGATGCACTGTTCTGCCCGGTCGGGCCACCATCGCTAATTATCACCAGATCTACAGCGGCGACTTTACCGTCTGAGGTGAGACCGGTTTTGATCCAGCCTTGCATGCCTGGTCGGCCGATGCCGATATAGAACTCTTCTTCGCGAGTAATGCGCAACTGGACAGGACGATTAAGCAGTCTCGACATATTGCCAGTGATGCCCATTGTGGGATAACTGGTACCTTTTGAACCGAAGCCGCCGCCGGTGTTTTCATTGATAACGACGAGGTCTGCAGGATCGATACCAAGCATCTCTGCAAGACCATTGTCTACCGCGCTCTGACTCTGTGTGGATGCGTGAAAGTAACATTTACCGTTTTCCCAATACACCATGCTGGTGCGGGGTTCCATACATTGATGGGGCGTGCCTGCGGTAACGAACGATTCCTCTACTACGACATCACACTTGGCAAACTCGCCTTCCAAGTCGCCGTATTCCCACCCTGCTGTAAAGGTGCCGTCGGGCTCTTCGCCGCGACGCAGCTTCTCGATTTCCTCAGACTTCCATTTTACCGGCTTGATAACGCCCACCAAGGCCGTGTTCTCATCGCCTTCCGGAGCTGTTAACACCATTGCGTTTCCTTCCGGATAGGCATCTGGGCCACCTTCTACCAGGCTATCCAGCGGATCGACGACGAAGTCTCTGCGCTCAAACTCGACCTTGATCAAGTCCAGGGCATTCTCTGCAATATGCTCAGAAGTAGCCGCTATCGCCAGAATCGGCTGACCCACATAGGTCACATACTCGCTCGCGAGTATCGGATTAGCAGGGGGAACGGTGCGTGGCAGATCGTCTGCCGTCAAGACACCAACCACGCCATCCATTCTCAGGGCTGCGGATGCATCGATACTGGCAATGCGGGCGCTCGGCATTGGACTGGTGAGTAGTCTGGCAAACACCATCCCTTCTCTGCGAAAGTCTTCCGCGTATTTAGCCTCACCGGTTACCTTGCCTTCAACATCGGGTGGAACAAAGTCTTTTCCAATATGCATAAAAGTCATGAGATTAACTCCGCTGCGCGCATGACGCCGTTAAGGTAATGATCATAGGCTCCACAGCGACACAGGTTGCCCGACAGACCTTGCCGCGCTTCCTCTCTGCTGGGACTTGGATTGGCGATGAGCAATGCGGCAGCCGCGACCACTTGCCCTGGCGTACAGAAACCGCACTGCGGTGCAAGCTCTTCGATGAATGCCTGCTGTACCGGGTGCAAAGTGCCATCGGATGAGCGTAGTCCTTCCACCGTCGTTATCTCTCTGCTTTTTACTTGATGGGTCAGCAAGGAGCAGGAGTAGTTGGCAATATTGTCCAACATCACCGTGCAGGCACCACATTCGCCACGATTACAGGCTAGTTTGGTACCCGTTAGATTAAGCCGATAGCGCAATGTGTGCGCCAGAGTCTCCTGGGGCAGAACATCGACTCTGCGCGTACGGCCATTGACCGAAAGCGAAACGAGCCGCTCTACCGCGCCTGCTGATCTGCTGCTGGCGGCATTCGCGAGATATACTCCGGCACCGGTTGTAGCTGCGGTAGCGGAGAAGATTACACCTTTAATAAAGTGCCGACGGGTAACTTTTGAATTCACGGACTTGACCTCCCTGACTGAGAGTACTGGGAAAATTGAGTGCTCGAGAGGCGCATTGATCGAATTCCAAAAGCGCAGAGTTCGAATGCATCATTGCTGACACGAGCTTTTTACGTAAAGCTTCTATGTTTTGAGTGTCTTGATTCCAGCCTGACTTAGGCCAACTAACTGCTCTGAGACTACGTCTATCTGTGGCGGAAATCAAATTAAAGGAGGCTGCGGAGCCTATATTCAAGCAGTTTGAAAGCAGCCACTGCAATATAGACTGGAACGTGAAAACCAAAGTCTGAGAGACACTGAGTGCCGACAAGTGAAACCGACCTCAAATTAGCCACTCGGTTCTCTTAACTCGCCGTCCCTTTTATTGACCCAGCTTATTGACGCAGCGCCTCAAACTCAAAGCGCAGCGTCACATCATCGCCCACCAGTTCATCTGCCACGCCGTAGTCCATGCCCCAGAGGCTGCGGGTGATAGTCGTGTGGGCAGAGATGCCTAGCGTCTCGCGTCGGTGCCCGAAGGGATACTTCGCCTGCTTGTTGATTGTCACGTCAAGCTCGACGGGGTGAGTTTCGCCCAGGAGGGTCAGCTGGCCGCTTAGGATTCCACTCAATTTATCGTTACCAGGGGCGAAACCGCTAGCCTCGAAAACGATGAGAGGGTTACGCCTGGCATTGAGGAAATCTCTGCCGCGCAGGTGATTGTCGCGAGCATTAAGATTGGTGAATATACTGCCTGCCTGAATCTCGACGCGGCCGCCGCTCAATTCTCCAGCTTCGGGATCGTAGCGAAAGCTACCCGAACCCTCGAGGAACAAGCCTAATTGCTTCTGGAAGCCCACGTGATCTGCCTCGAAGGCTATCGAGAAATGTTCAGGATCGATCTGCCAGTCCGCCGCTTCCGCCTGGACAAGCCCTGTCGAGAATATCGACGCCGCCAACATGGCCAAGCTAAACGGCATAGGTCTTAAGTGGGTTTTCTGCATGGAAGCTCCTCGAAAAAAATTGAACAATGACTTGGCCCGACCAGTAAACGCGCTTATCGAAATAGCATAGTGCAGCGCTGCTAACTAATAAAGTACGTTGGAATCCTGACTTCTGGATTCAATGCGATATCAGATTGCTTTCGGCAGCGCTAACAGATCCCTATGGCCAACCATGCAGGTCCCGGTCGCCGCCTGCGCCTTTCTGAATTGGATCCACTCCTGCAGTTGCTCGCTATCTAACGCAGAGTCGCCCGCCACTGCCTCGCCAATGCCAGCAATCAATGCCTCCACCAGCCCGCTGTCCGCACCATCCAGAAGCCAGGGACTGCTCGCAGTGAGAACCCTGAAGCCCGCTTCCTTGAGCACCTCCTCCAGATACGGGATGGCATCGGGCCCCAGCGCCACACCGAAACCCTTATCCCGTCGTTGATCGCGATTAAACGCATCGAGAACGAATTCATCCATTGGATGGGAGGGGGTCCAGCGAGTTGTGCCGTCGTAATTCAATGCCGCGTAAATGCCTAAAGATTGTTGCTGACATTGATCATGCAAAGCAGCGGTGAGTGTATCTATAAACTCAGCAGACACTAGGTCGAATAGCGCCGACGCAGTGATGAGTTGAGCCCCCGCAAGTGGCAGCGCGACAATGTCGGTGAGGTCAATTTCATAGGTCTGCAGGGAGTGTGCATCACCATGACGACGTCTGGCTTCTGCAAGCAACGCCGCGTCTTGATCCACGAGACGCCAGGCAATCCCCTCCACAGACGTGACATCGGGAGAGGGCGTTAATGAAGAGGAGAAGACGCGCAATGTTGAACCCGTTCCCGCGCCGAGATCGACGACGGTCATGCCTGCCTCGCGCTTCAAATCGGTTTGCAGCCATTGTCGTGCCTGTTCCAGCAGCTTGTCGTCGCGGGCACGTCTATCGGCCGCTTCGCGTAAGTCTAGCCAGTCGATGCTAAAACCGCTCATGAGTTGCCTACCTCTTCTAGTTTTCGAGCCACAATGGATGCAGATTCGGCCCAGGAAGGCAGGTTCGCGGCCGCCTGTCTGGCACCCTTTTGCAGACGTCTGCGCATTGGTTCATCGCTCATAATCTGATGCAGGGCCCGTGCAAGCGCATCTGCATCATCCGGGACAACCAGGATGCCCGCCTCTACCGGAACCACATTTGGCACCGCACCGGCGCTAGCGGCGATTATCGGCAAGCCCGCCGCCAAGGCTTCAGCGAACACCATACCATAGCCCTCGAAGCGTGATGGAAGGACGAACACATCAGCCTGCTGATACTCAATACCAGTATCCTCTACCGTGCCGGCGAACTCGATGCGCTGCGCCAGACCTAATGCATCGACTCGCTCTCTCAGGCTTCTAGCCCAGGCCGGATCGAAATCCATACCGCCCACAAAGCGAGCCTGCCACGATTGGGATTCAAGCGCAGCGAGGGCATCGATGAGAACATCGTGCGCCTTGCGTCGAGTCAGCGATGCCACAGTTAGCAAGCGGATCGGGTCGCCGTCACAGGGCGCAAAGGGAACCCTGTCGGTGCCGGGAAGCGCTGTGATGATTCGCTCTGCCCGAACGGAGAATTGATCGATCAGAATCTGGCGAGTGTGTTCGCTGGTAACCACGGTGGCACGGGCATAGCTTAAAGCGCGTCGCTCCGATGCCAGCAATATACTGCGCTGCTCCGCACTAAGCCCTGTCTCGAGCGCAAGAGGATGGTGACACAGGGCAACCAGTCGTAGGCGAGTTGACTCAGCGAGCGCCAACTCATCAAGAACACCGAATGCCAGACCGTCGATCACCACAACTGCGTTATCTGGAATCGCCGCCAGGGTCCGCCCGATGCTAGCTAGAGTCTCCTGGCCGAGCATTGGCAAACACTGGGGTAACGAAACGGCCTCCACCTCTACCCCCATGCTGCGCAACTCATCGATCAGGCGACGATCATAGTGATAGCCACCAGTCGGAGTGTCGAGATCGCCGGGAAAAGCAAAGTAGATTGACATAGTGGTCATTGCGAAGCCAAATGAGTGGGCGGACTGAAGCCTTACAAAGATAAAGGGGGTCAGCCTAAAAATACAGCACTGTATTTTTAGGCTGACCCCCTTTATGCCAATAAAAAAGCCTGCTCGATGCAGGCTTTTTTATTCAGTAGATCCTATTTGGTCCGGCTGGATCAGACGCTGCTGCGTAATACTTTGCGGCGCAGCCCAAGAGCAAGCAAACCGAAGCTAAGCAAGGTCAGTGGCATAGGCTCAGGCACGCTAATGCCACAGCTGCCTGCACCGGTTGCGCCTCCAATTGAAAGAGTCACGCAGCCAGTTGCGGATGCGCCCCCATCTGCAATTGGGTCCGCGTAAATAAAATTGTTGATAACAAACTCATATTCATTGCCAGCCACCAGAAAGCCCGTCGCACTGCCTAGAAGTAGGCTACTAGCGTCTCCTTCCCCACCTACACCAACGATGAAGTCTACGTCTGATGTGTTTTCTGACTCTTCGTAATCCGTGAACAAGACGGTATCCGTTGTCAGGTTTCTCAATGACACTTGACTAAAAACGCGGCCAATACCACTTACGTTATCAGCACTATACAGTCCGCTTACAGAATAAGAGCTGGCTGCGTCTGCCGTGAAGCCCACAGTCGAGACTACAGTTCGTGCAATAGAATTTAAGGCCCCGCCGCGTACATGCCCCATATCAAGATCGAGGAGCGCACCGCTTCCCGTGTCTACTATATTAAAATCTGTAACAGAAGAACTGGCACCATCCACTCCTAACAGCGATCTAAAGCCAAAACCTGCACCCTCGTCTATTTCAGTGACTAAATCTACCCCATCTGAGGCGTTAATCAAGAACCGAGCGCTGGTGATGGTAATCGGGGCGGCATGCACAGCAACTGTTATCAGCGAGGCTATGAACAGACAGACGATTCTTAACATACTGTTTTCCCTTTTTTAATTCTCTGAATGACTGAATTATTTTATCTCGAATAAACAAGCAACATTCACACCAGATAATAAACATAAGCATTATCATAGGGTTAAAATTCTGAAACTTCCTTAATGTAAAGGCACCTGACAGATCCTAGGAAATCGATGAATCGATTGTAAAAAACTCTGACGGGAGCTGAGACTTCTGTACTCCTCGTTTTAGCCTTGAACCCGATAGGATTCATGATCCAAGACTAGCCGATCCGAATCTCACGAGCGTGAAACTCATCAAAAATAAGCCCCTACGCCCCTGTGGTTTGGTATTGTTACTCAATGTCAGACACTTCAGACCCATACGAGCAGCAGGCTATCGAGGTTTCACTCAAGCTCGAGTGTGCTCGCGTCGGTTGGTTCGGCGTGGCTGCTTTAGTGGGTGGATGTCTTCTGTTAGGAAAGGTCTGGGCCTGGGATAACGCGCTGCAGTGGTTGCTGGAGGCTGGGCTGCTCTGGGCGTTCATCTGCTATCAGACCAGGCAGCGCCTACCTCTTAATCGCCCGGGTCCACAATCGCCACTGTATGCCGACCTCGGCTGGGCCAATCGACTCACCCTGCTGCGCGCCTGGTTGATTGCCGCCGTGGCGGGCTTCCTGTTTCAACCCTGGCCCGAGGGGCCCGCTCTGGCCTGGCTGCCAGGCATACTGTATCTATTCGCTGCAATTCTGGATCGAGTGGACGGCTATGTTGCCAGACGCTCTGAACAGAGCAGTCAGCTTGGCAATGATCTGGATACGGTCTCCGATGCGCTCGGCCTGGCCGTGGCATCCCTGCTCGCTTTCGGGTACGGCCAGGTGCATTGGAGTTACCTGCTGTTTGGCGCGGCCTACTATCTATTTCACGCTGGCCTACTCTGGCGCAATGCCCGTGGTCTGCCCGTCTATCCGCTGCCGCCGGCGCTGCATCGGCGCACCTGGGCCGGCTTTCAGATGGGCTTCCTTGCGGTGGCGCTTTGGCCCCTCGTCTATCCACAGATCACGATGCTCGGCGGATTCGCCTTCATGCTACCCGCGACGCTCGGATTCCTTGTCGACTGGCTGATTGTAAGCGGGCGCATAGATCGACATTCCATTGCGGTGGATCGGCGCTTTCACAGACTCACGATCGTCAGCCAGTCCGTGTTGCAGCCCGCTCTGCGAATCGTCATCGTGGTCACGCTGGCCGTGTCGCTATTTCAAACCGGGCTGCCGCCGCTGTCTGGCAACAATCCCGCCTGGATGAACAATGTGATGCTTGGTGGTTTTGCTCTTGGAGCCGTCATGGTCTTGCTCGGCATCGCTGGACGCTACTTCAGTCTCATCCTGGTCAGCCTGTTAGGCTGGTACTACCTCAACAATCCACTGCTGCCCATAGACTATGTTCTATTCTGCAGCGTGATCTGGTTACTGCTTCTTGGCACAGGGCGCTTTAGCCTGTGGACTGAAGACGATCAATGGCTAAATCGGTACGACGGCGCTTGAACACATCCACCAATTCTTCGCGCAATTCTTCGTACATGCGTTACATGGTATGGTTCGTGGCTCTGGCCCTGGCGGCCTGGATTCTGAGTAGACTGCCATTCACGGACCTCCTGCAGACAATCAAGAACCTGCAGCTTTCACAATGGATCGTCTGGATCGCCCTCAACCTACTCATCATCATGTTGCTCGCGGGACGCTGGCTGGTTCTCACCCGGGCTATGGCGTTGCCTTGCAAGTTCTCGCAATTACTCAGGGTGCGGCAGGCAGGACAGGTGATTAGTTTTGTGACACCGGGCCCTCAGTTTGGCGGCGAACCATTGCAGGTGTACTGGTTATGGCGTAGATATTCCGTGCCTGGCCATGCCGCATTCCTCGCCGTTGGTCTCGATCGCTTCTATGAGCTGTGGATCAATTTCGCCGTGCTACTACTAGCCGTGATGGCCCTGGTGACTTCGCGTTCGGCGACGTTCGTTAACTGGAATATCATTGCACTCATTCTATTGGCACTGATTCTGCTGATGGGACTATTCGTTTGGTTCATGTTGCGGCAACCACTGCGCATACGCGATTGGGTTAAGAGGCTGACTGGTCGATGGCTGGATCATCAGCGCCTTAATCATCTGGATATGCACTGGTCTCAACTGAATGAATCCCTGCAGCAGGTCTTTACTGGGCAGCGCACGGCCTTGAGTGTTGCACTAGGCTTATCGCTGCTGGCCTGGGCTGGAATGATCGGAGAGTTTTGGTTGTTGCTGCACTTCCTTGATGTGCCGCTCGATCTGGCGACTTTTATAGTTCTGTTTACCGTAGTTCGACTGGCATTCTTGCTACCCCTGCCCGGCGGTGTTGGCAGTGTGGAGGCAGGCCTGTTCTGGGCCTTTCAGGCGCTCGCATTACCCCTGCCTGCGGCAGCCGGATTGATCGTATTGATGCGCCTTAGAGACGTTGTGATTTTACTAGCTGGCGCGTCGGCACTGCCGGGCTTGCATTCGCCATTGCCGGAAACGACAACTTAGGGCTTATTAACCAGATGAGCCATTGCCACAGCTAATAGTCAGTGGCGTAGGCGGCCCAGCAGGTTTCGTTCTCCCATATCCTGACTGTGAAATGGCCGCTACCCGGCGGCTTGATCCCTGCCAACAGCCTCGTACAGACGATACGACTGAAGTGTTCGATGCTGGGGTTCAGTCCTTCGAACTCAGGCAGGTCATTGAGCATGCTTTCACCGAAGTAGTCGACAGCAGACTGCAACTCTTCCTCGATCTTCACGATGTCTACCAAGTAGCCGTGCTTGTCCAGCTCGGCGGCCTCGAGCCGGACTTCGATAACATAGGGATGGGAATGGGGATCGTTCTCTGCTCCCCAGTCACCCCCGATGAGATAGTGTCTGGCTATGAGTTCACGTCTTACTGAAACTGTATACATTCTTGGAACCTCTAATCAAGGAAACGATAATCTGGTATTAGCCCTGGTAATCGAAAATTATCTGCGTTGTTTCTTGTGGCGATTCATCCAATAACTTATAGGCCTCGCCTGCCTGAGAGAATGGCAGGCTATGACTGATAAATTGGGCGGGGTGACAGCTCTTTATCATTTCCCAAGCTGCCGAGAATCTTCTTGCCTTGTCCCAGCGACCGCTTAGCTCTGGAGCGATGGTGCTGACCTGGCTGCTTACGATAGACATGCGGTTGCGATGGAACCTCGCACCTAAATTGATCCGCGCGCTCTTCGTGCCATACCAACTACCAACGACGATGCGCCCGGAATAAGAACACAAGTCTACCGCAAGATTCAATGCCTCAGGCGAGCCGGTTAATTCAAAGACTACATCGGCACCTCCACCGGACTCATTCATTTGTAGTCTCTGCTTTAGGGACTCGATGCCGCTCGCGGAATCTGAGTCGAACGCGGCGTGGACACCCGCCTGCAACCCTAAAGTCCGCCTCCCCTCTAGCGATTCAGCGGCTATCAGATCGGCAAGCGGAAAATGTGCCAATACGCTTGACGCCAACAAGCCAACGATACCCTGCCCCAGCACGACAACACGCTCGCCGACGCGCGGGTTCCCGTCCTGCACCAGGTTTACCGCCGTCTCCATATTCGCCAGGAACAGGGCTTCCTTTGGATCTACTTCCTCCGGCAATGGAATAACAGAATCCAGACTACAAACGTGATGACTCCCATGGGGCTGGAAGGAGAAGACAGTTCTACCAAGCCAACTTCCATCTACATCCTTACCGACCTGCTCTATACGACCTACTGCGGCATAGCCATATTGTAGGGGATATTCAATCTTCTGCTTTCCCAGAGCCGGCAGGCTCTCATCTAGAGCCATCTCATCGGGAAGCTGGCCTCTGTAGACCAGCATCTCGGTACCGGCACTGATCGCTGAGTACAGATTCTTAACCAGCACTTGATCGGGCCCTGCCGGCGCCAAAGTTTGTTCTCGAATCTCAACGCTATGAGGTTCTACGAAGTAAAGCCGATCCGCTTTCATCGATCGGCTCCCAGATACTGTAAATTCCCCCACATGATAGTGTCTGCACCAGCTTGCGCCGAATAAAGCGGGGTGATGTTTATCTGGTCATTGAAGCCTTCAGTTTGCAGATCGCCTACCGCCTTGTAGCCTCCGACGAGTCGCGGCGCTACGGTGAGAACAAGGGCATCTGCGAGGCGAGCCTTTAGAAAGGCAGTAATGACGGTAGCGCCTCCTTCTACCATCAGGGTATGGATACCCCGCTCCTTGAGGAGGCGCATGGCAGAATCCAGGGGAACTTCTTGCTGATCGCCGCCTGCATCTTTCACGGCTAAAACATCTACCCCCTCACCCATAGACTCATCGTTAGCTTTGGTGCTTAGAATCCAACACTGCTTATCAGGGTGACTGCATATCTTGGCAGAAGGAGGTGTGCGTAATTGACTATCCAATATAATTGGCTGTGGGTTGGATCCAGTGCAGCCTCTAACAGTCAATTGCGGGTCATCGCTGAGCACAGTACCGATACCAACCAGGATGCCGTCGTGGAAAGCGCGCAAGTGATGGGTCAACTGCATGGATTCCTCACCGCTAAAACTCATAGACTCACCACAGCGTGTGGTGATGCTGCCATCCCAACTCTGCGCATAGGAAAGTGTAATGAAGGGTCTGTCGTTAGTCTGACAGGACGAGGCTCGTGTATTCAGCCACTCTTCAATCTGCTGATTGAGGTTTGGAGAAGTCACTGTTAGTTGTCGGTAGAGGTGTTTGCCATGCGCAGCAGATGGTTCATGCGTTGGACCTTGGTCGTCAGGTAGCGCGAATTTTCTGAATTTTCGAAATTGTCGAGCTCAACTCGATCGTTAACCTTGATCCCCGCCTCTTCCAATGCGCTAATTTTTACGGGGTTGTTCGTAATAAGGCGGACTGACTTTATACCGAGATCTTCCAGGATGCGAACCGCCACCGTATAGTCGCGCTCGTCTGCCTGGTGCCCCAGCAACAAATTGGCATCGACAGTGTCGTGTCCGGCATCCTGCAGATTGTAGGCGTGAATCTTCTGCTGTAAGCCAATGCCTCTGCCTTCTTGGCGAAGATAGATTAACAAGCCCTGACCCTGTTTGGCGATGAGCTCTAGTGAGCGGTCTAGCTGCTCGCCGCAGTCGCATCTGAGGGAACCAAAGACATCTCCGGTGAGACACTCCGAGTGCATTCGAACGAGAACATCTTCGCCTGTACTAAAATCTCCCATGCAGAATGCGAGATGCGCCTTGTCGTCTAGGGTATTGCTGTAATAGACGAGTTCGAACTCGCCGTATTCTGTAGGAATACGGGCACTGACAGCGCGGGTTACGGAGAGATCTGGCATGGTGGCCTATCTTACGTTTTTGAATCGTAACGGTAAAGGGCGACGGGAATTAGGCATCATAATATCCAGCGCAGCCGAGACCGCCATGTGTAGTTTCGGATAGATTTATTCATGAAACGAATAAAGGAAGAGATTGGATCTATAATTGGCGCTGTTTATCTAACTTTTTGCTTACTAACTACCTGACATCGACACACAGCAAGTCCGATGCAACCGTAACTGGGCCATCATAGTTTGCTGCGAGTATCGCAAGGTTGGCATCGAGTTGGCTCTGATCCGAGCTTGATATGTGACTCACTATCACATGAGCCGCATTCGAAGCAGTCGCCATTTGTCCCCAGACACTTGGCTTGGCGTGGAGGCTGGCAATAACTCCCGTTGAGTTTTCGTTACCGGCCATGTGAATAAGCAGATAGTCTACACCCTCTATGAAGTCGACGAATGCGCCATTGGACCCATTCTGATCGCTCGTGAAAGCGATACTCAGCTCCCCGTAATCGACGCGATAGCCGATTGTGGGCACATCGCCATGGGGCACTCCAAAGCCAGTTATCTCGAGCTCACCATTGTTCCAGATGCTTGTTCCTGTCGAGCCATCCGTGGGAACTTCTACCAGAGAATAATCGAGCCGATCCTCGAGAACGGCAAATGCGCCGCCGGATTGAAACAACATGCGAGCCCAATTCTCAACGGAGGGGAAGTTCTCACTCCCTGCCGGGCCTGCCAATGTAAATGCCGCTCCGGCTGGCCAGAGTATCGCTGGCAGCTCGGCCGCATGATCGGGATGAAAATGGCTCATTGCGATCAGCTCTATGTCATCGAGACTGGCGCCCGACTGATGAAACATACTCTTGCTACCTCCGCCTGCGTCCAGAAGCACTTTGCTTTGACCGTTAAGCCAGAGCAAATAGGCGGAAGAGGCACGACCGCCAGAGGCCCCCGGTCCGCCTGAACCCAAAACTTGTATCTGCAGCCCTGTTGACGAACAGGCTGCTAGTACCGGCACGCTAAATACGACCCCCATGAACAATGCCATTAGCTGAAAGATAGCGCTTCGCATATGTGTAGTTGTCATTAAACCCATTGAAAGAAATCCCTGTGGGGCGAGTAGTGGACTGGCGAGTAGTAGACTACAGTACACCAAGTTTATTCGCTGGGCCAACTCCCCTCCGGGTCCGAGCTGGCATTGAATCAATCAGCGGGTAAAAAGTATGATGAATTAGATTGACCAAAATTATACCCCTGCGCCGCCTTTTTTCTCCTACAATGGGGCGAGCCAATTAATTAAGGATGCCTAATCATGTCTATCGATATCACGTTTACCCTTAACAACGAAGATCTTAAACGCTTCGAAGATATCGTGCAGAAGGCTAAGGCAACTTTGCAAACCGAGCAGGGTAGCCAGCAGGTCGAACAGGCTGCTATGAAAATGGTGAAAGAGGCACGTGCCACGAACCTACCCAGGTTTATTGAAGAACGCTTTGCAAAACTCGAACTGCTCGTCAATATGGTCAGCGATGTAGAATGGGAGCTGGATGAGTCCGAACGAAACACCATCTTATCCGCACTCGCCTATTTTTGTGATCCGGATGATCTTATTCCTGACCATTTACCCGCTATAGGGTTTCTGGATGACGCGATCTATGTAGAAATCATCATTCAGGAACTGGCCGCCGAGATAAGCTCCTATGAGGAGTTTTTTAATTATCGAGTCGCGGAGGAAGACCGCCGCAGGAACAGAGGCCTTGATACATCAGTGGGCAGAGAGGATTGGCTGGCTGATAAGCGTTCGGTATTGCATTCGAGAATGCGCGCGCGACGCTCCGGCAGCTCAAGCGGCGCTGGTTGGCGCACGCGACTTTTCTAACTAATAGTTGAGCCCTGGCCTCAATCCAAATCGTATACGTCTGTTATCTGAATGGGGTCAATGAAAACCTGATCACTCCCATTTCGAATTAAGCTATTCATAGAACCAAGCCTGGAGGTGCTACTCAATGACAGTTTTACTCGCAATACTCGGTACACTCTTTGTGGTGCTAGTCATTGGAATTCCCTTGATAGAGAAATACAGCAAGCCAAAAACTGATGAGGAATTGAGCAAGATTACGCGCTACATGGTGCCATTGATGGTGATTCTGGTTATTGCCACAGCGATACGCTACTTCATGGGGTAGGCCGTCGTAAAGTTTCCTCGAAGTTGACTTCGATACGACGAATTTTAAATAGTGAGGTCCGGAAACCCTGCGCTATCACGGAGCTAGCGAAATGTAGCTAGTCTTCGATCTCGAAAGTATAGCCGATCACCGCATCGATAGAGTCAGGTTCCAGGGATTCATAGAAGCTATTGGCTAGTGAGTTATTCGCCTCTGCTCCTAGCCAAACCTCATCGCAGTCGCGCTCCTCGGCTATTTCCATTAGCTTTTTCATCAGCGCGGTACCCACGCCTTGCTTACGCAGATTGCTGCAGGTATCTATCTCGTCTACATACAGCCACTTCTCGAAGCCGTAGGGCTTCTGCTCAATTCTGCCGGAGGCCATGCCCGCGAACGTACGTGAGTCTCCATCTTCCAGATAGCACGCTAAGAAGACAACGTCCTTCACCTGCAAATAGGAATGCAAGGCACTAACGGAATAGGGCTGCATTTCGTTGACCTCATCCCATTGCGCGGCGTTGATTTGTTCGACCAGAACTATAAGGTCGTCTGTAGGAATAATTACCTTTACTTCTAATTGCATAATACTCAATCTCTGGTGTTCTTAAGATTCTAATCCATCAAAGCCCAAATACAAATAAGGTCTGGCCGCCGATTATTGCCACACGTTGTTCATCATCGACCGCGAAGCCCATCGGGTTAGTGCGTACATGGGCGCCGGTGTTGAAGTTCCAAAGCGGGTTCCCATCTTCTGCGTCCAGTGCGAAGAAGTTTCCCTCGTTGCTGGAGCCAAATACCAGACCGCCACCGGTGGCCATCACACCGGACCACGGAGGAGTTTGCAACACGAACTCCCATTGCATCTCGCCGGTGGTTGCATCTAACGAAATAACCGCGCCGGAGGCATCGTCTCCATCCAGTGCCTGCTCACCACCGCCTAGGAAGGGCTGCCCAGGCACGTACTCAACATCGGCCTTGAAGTAGAGCGCACCCATCCGCCTGTTTGGAACGAAGAACTGTTCAGTCTGTGGATTGTAGGAAGGTGAAAACCAGTTGGTGGCGCCTTGCAGGCTAGGCCAAATCAAATTTCCTTCACGATTGGGGTCTGTACCGGGGATGACGATGGGGCGGCCGGTATCATCGATACCCTCGGCCCAGGTCTGATAGGAGTACTCCTCGCCCAACAGATACTCGCCGGTCTCGCGATCGAGCAAGTAGTAAAAGGCATTGCGATTAGCCAGCGCCAGTAGCTTGCGCTGCTGGCCTTCGAATTCGGCATCCACCAGCACGGGTATCTGGTTCGCATCCCAGTCGTGTGTGTCATGGGGCGTGTATTGGAAGTGCCACTGCATCTCGCCCGTGTCCGGATCCAGCGCCAATACCGAGCAGGTAAAGAGGTTGTCGCCAGGGCGCAGATCACCGTTCCAGTCCGGAGCCGGATTTCCCGTGGTCCAGTAAAGCAGATCGAGCTCCGGGTCGAATGACCCCGTTAGCCAGGTAGAGCCCCCTCCGGTCTGCCAGGCATCGCCCTGCCAAGTCTCGCTGCCCGGCTCTCCCGGAGCTGGCACGGTGAAGGTCCGCCACAGACGTTCACCACTGACTGCATCGTAAGCGTCGATATAGGCGCGAACGCCGGCCTCGGCACCACTTACGCCGACGATGATCTTGCCATCCAGCGCCAGCGGTGCGAGCGTCAGGGAGAAGCCCAGATCGTTATCCGCCACGACGCTCTGCCAGCGCACGGCGCCGGTGCGAGCATCCAGTGCGATGAGCCGCGCGTCGAGCGTGGCCACATAGACTTTGTCATCCAATAGCGCCACGCCGCGATTGATACGAGGGAAGCCGATATTCAGCACATCGTTGGCGATGTCCGGAACGAAGTGCCACAGCATCCTGCCGGAGCGGGCATCCAACGCCGTCACACTGCTGGGAGACTCGGTGATGTACATGATGCCATCGGCAACCAAGGGAGTGGTTTCCTGTAAACCTGCGCCACTAATTCCCGTGGGTTGCATCTGATAGGCCCACTTCACTTTCAGCTGATCCACATTGACAGTATTGATCTGACTGAGAGGAGAAAATCGTTCCGACTTATAACCACCGGAATAAGACAGCCAATCTGCACCGTTGGCCTCATCCGCGAGCAATGCTGCGTAGGGGGTATCTGCGAGAGCGCTGGGGTTGAAGATACAGGCGCTGAAGCACAGGAACGTAGTCAGGCATCGCATCGTCTTCTTACCTATTAAAAGTGTTAGGGTTGTCATGATTGGCATTGCCTTCTTGTGCTGAAATTTCGTATTCGCTGCTGCGAGCATCTTTTCTGGGGAAAGAATCAATTGCGCAGGCTCATTAGATAAGAGACAACGTCATCGATCTGTCGCTCATTCAAGGTGGAGTCGTAACCGGGCATCAGGGAATGTCCCATCGCCTTCTCATAGCTGATTAGATCAGCCTTCTCGAAGGAGTAGAATTGCCCCGATAGATCACGCATCTGCACTGTAAATGCATCCTCGTTGATGCGCATGCCCTCATAAGTGCCCAGTTCCGACACGACGCGAACGGTGAGGAAGGCGTTCAGTGAGCCACGAAAACGATCCACCAGTTTCGGCTGGTCGGCGTCTGGATTCGTGACGGAGCGGCGAAGATATTCCGCGTTGCGCCGCATTCCAACTCCCGTGAGCTCAGGCCCGATGCCGTTGCCCACTCCATTTAGAATATGACAACTTGCACAGTTGCCGTTGTTTTCGTACACCAGCTCGCCCGCCGCGGGATCCCCAGGCATCTGCTCAGGTGGCAGTCGACCCAGGCTACGAACGTAGGCTGCCACGTCGGCACCATCAGTGCCTCGCAGTTGGCGCGAACCGGGCATGCCGGTGCCGGGGATGCCACCGATGATCACGGCGACCAGTGTCTCATCGTCTGGGGCGTGCACCAGTTCTGCGCGCTTCAGACTAGGCCCCTCGCCGCCTTCGCCCAAAATGCCATGGCAGCGAGCACAGAGGGTCAGGAACAACTGCTCCCCGTTTTCTGTGTCCTGAGCGAACACTGGCAGGGAGGTAAAAAGCAGGAAAAGCGCAAGCGCGAAGCGACTCAATAGCGGGCGGCAGGCGGTGTGAAAAAAACAGTAGCGATTCAGGCGACGATTATGCGGCATAGCGAGCTATCCGACCTAAGAAATTAGAGATAGACAGATATTCGCAGAAATACCCGCCCTCTGTCACCTGCTCGCCCGAAATCGAAGTCCTGTGGCTAGTTCTGATTCCTCGGGCCTGCTAGTAATCGATTCTGATTAGGTGCAGTCCAGAAGATTTAGCTTTGGCACTGAGCTTAGCCGGGCTCGGTTCTGCGAGACCCTTCTCGATGGCAGCAGCATCAATATTCCCTCTGCCGACTTCAAAAAGTGCTCCCAGGATATAACGAACCATATACTTCAGGAACCCGTTTCCTTCAATCTCAACGTAGTAAGTCTCACAGCCAAAATCTGAACCGTTTGACTTGTGTAGGTCTACATTGAGAACTGTGCGAATCGTTGTTTTTAGCTTCTCATCACTTACTGAGAAGCTACTGAAGTCGTGCTCGCCCAGGAATAAACTGCAGGCCGCTCTCATTCTCTCAATACCTGGCTGAAATCCTTGAGCATTCGTTCTTACTAATGGCACGTGAGCGACAATATCTTTCAAAAGCGGATTGCCAATCTCATCCACACTAAAATAGTAGCGATAGATTTTACTCTTGCAGTGTCTGTTAGGATTGAAATCGGCCAGGCAATTCTCACATTCTCGAATCCGAATATCAGCAGGCAATAGCGAGTTCATACCAAGCCTGAGCATTGCGGGGTCGATCTTGAGAGGAGTAGAAAGCTTCGCGACCTGACCTAAGGAGTGCACACCGGCATCGGTTCGGCTCGCACCTGACACCACGCACTCGGCATACTTACTGATCTTCCGCAACACCTGCAGGACCTCAAACTGAATCGTGGGTTTCTCACTCGCCTCTCCCAAATCTTGCCAGCCGAAATAACTACTGCCGTTATAGGAGATAACTACCCGATAGTGATGCCTGTCCATGCAATTTGCCAAATCAGAATATGAATACAGAGCTAGAAGTGGACTGTACCTAGAATGGAGGCGACAGACCATGTTTTCTAAGAAGCTATTGCTGTCTTCGCAGTCTCTGCCTGCTCCCTTTTTTATTGGGGTGTACTCAATCCGAGTCTGACGTATCATAAGCGCAAATTAAAATAACGAAATGACTCTGATGATGCTCTCTCAATCCCACAGAATTACCAAACTAGGCGCATTCACTTCCCTGATACTCCTGTGTTCCAGCAACTCTTTGCTGGCCGCAGATGGCCCCTGGACATTGAGTGACGCACTAGGCCTCAAAGACGGCTTCACACTAAGCGGCGAGAATCAATCCCGCTTTGAACACTACGATGGCAATGTCTTCGCTGGCGCCAGTCCCAATGACGGCGTGTTCTTCGTTCGTACAACGCTAGACGCACAATACAACCGCGATCGGTTTGGCGCTCAAGTTGAGATCAAGGACTCGAGACAGGGTCAGGCGGATAGAGACACACGACTCAGCACTTCACACGTCAGCACACTCGATTTATTGCAGGCGAATGTCAGTTATAAGTTTGGGGACGATAACTCTAATCAGATTCGAGTGGGTAGATTTACACGGGACTGGGGAAGCCGAACGCTAATCGCACGGAACCGATTCCGAAATAGTATTAATACTTTCGATGGCATAGTGTTTAATCACAAGCAGGCGAATGGGAACGAGTTCGAGTTTATCTCAGCCCAACCGGTGCGACGCACACCTCGGGATAGGTTGAGCTTACTGGATAACGAACACAGAGCAGATAAGTCTAGTGACGCCCTGCGAATACACGGCGTATTTGCAAATCTGCCGAATATTCTGCCAACACTGCTGAACAACGATTCAATAAATTTGAATCTGGAAACCTATTACATTGCGCTGAAAGAGAAAGACACATCGAAGCTGCAAACCAGCGACCGCGACCTACACACCTTCGGTTTCCGTATTCGATCCACTCCCGCGCTGAACGAATGGGATATCAATTTCGAGTCGATCTTTCAGATCGGAGAACGCAGGGCTTCGAGTAATCCACTCGATATAGTCGATCTCGATCATCAGGCATTCTATCAGCGCGCGGAAGTGGCCTATAGTTTCGATACACCTTCCAGACTACGAGCGATCTTCGAACTCAATTACGCTAGTGGCGACGACAGTCCCCTCGATGGTGACAGCGGCCGCTTCGATACGCTATTCGGCGTAACCGCCTTCGAGTTCGGTCCGGTCGCTCTTTACGCCCCGATTAGCCGCAGCAATATCGTAACACCGGGTATTCGTTTGACGGCCACGCCGTGGACGAATGTGAGTCTGATGGCTGACTATCGACATTTTTGGCTTGCGGAAAAAAGAGATAGCTGGGGCAGGACTGGTCAGCGTGATATCACCGGTGATAGTGGCAGCTATCTGGGCCAACACCTGGAGCTGCGTGTGAGATGGAGTATCTTGCCACGGAATGTGCGCATCGATAGCGGTGTGATATTTCTGAATGCGAAGAACCTTGTCGATGAGCAGTCTACATTCTTCTATGTCGGGACTAAGCTCGACTTTTAGCAGTCAGGTAAGTAGCGCACTGAATTGAAAAAAGCCCAGACGCTTATCCGCGCCTGGGCTTTTTTGTGACTGCCTGCTTATGCCTGAATTTAAGCAGGGACTGGGGCAGTCACTCCATTGGCCTTGTCCGCCTCGTACTGCAACTGAGAGATTCGTCTAAGCTGCTGCAACGAACACAGATGGGCATAGATTAGTGGGATCAGTCCCTGCTTTCTCAGATCCAGGAAGTCTTCGTCGGAGAGCGCGTTCAGTTTCTGCTCGTCGATGGTATACACGCCATCGATGTTGTAGCGCGGAGCATCCGAGCGGTGTTGCAGCTGCAGCTGCTGAGTCGATAGTAGGTCCTTGTCGGCAAATAGCTTGCAGATGACTTCGGTCTGCACTGTCTGCTGTGCATTCTTAAGTAAACCCTCAATCCTCTGCTCCAGGTATTCACTCCTCTCGCCATTTTCTTTGAACAGCGCCTCGCCTTCGGTCTCGCTGACCAGCGGGCTGTCCTCTTCGATTAACAGAGCTAGCTGATCGCCCTGCTCGTCAACCCTCGTCATGGTAAAGGGCGCGTTATTGAATCGAACCGGTACGACCGGAGCCTTCCATTCGCCAGTCTGGCAATAGAGGTTCTCCCCTTCTCGCAAGCCCATGATGGCTACGGGTACAAATTTCTCTACAGCGTTGTCTTTAACAAACACCAGCGGAAACTCCGCCGCGAGGGAAAAGAAGTCTTGTGAAATGATGGGGATTAAATGCCGCCCTTTGTGGCGAGTATAGTCGCCGGAGTTGATGACTCTTAGCTTGGCATGCTTATCGTTTTGTAGGGGTACTGGATCACTCATACTTAACTACCTTTTCAATTCTGGGAACGCGGAACAGTTTACCTAGAATGGTTGGAATAAGACAGATGCAGACTTTGGGTGCTTAATCAAAAGCGATGTTGTACGCGGCAACCGGAGCGCAGGCCTGGCCTTTAGCTGCTTCCGGGCTTGAGTACCTGCACCAGAACCCAGGGAGCGACTACCACCGCCCAGAGCTCGCGATTCTCATGATCCCAGTACTCAGCCTGCCGTGCATCCACCTTCCGCACCTGCTTTTCCTGCATCCAAACCTCAACTTGAGCCCGATTATCCAGAGTGAACTGACAGGCAACGTCGATTAGGTCGAGGTCGGTAGAAACCTTGACCACGAGATTCTGTTGCTGCGCCTCGCGCAGCTCGCCCCAACGAATTCTCGCTGTGTCGTGATTGAGTTTCTGCCTGATTGACTCCGAATCCCCAGACTTGTCGTCGGCCGCGTCCGCCATGAGGCTAATCCAAGCTCCCGGGAACGGCTAGTCGCTGACCAGACCGGCGATCTCGGAAGGAGTCGCACGCAGCGCTAGCGCGACTCTGTCGAAGAAGTCGAGCTCGAAGGCGCGAATCACATCGTCGCTGCGAATCACTTTTTGCAGGGATGCCAGGATGATCATGCGTTCACGCTCATCCAGCTTACGAGTGGCCGTAGAGAGAAAGCTCTCCAGTGACTCTTTCTCAAACACAGCCGAGGACGATGCCGTGCGAATCTCGGCTATGGAGAAATCCTGATCTAGCTCTTCCTTTAACACGTGCTGCACTTTCTCGATTTCCACCGTCTCCACATTGGAGTCTGCGCGGGTTACGCGAGCGAGCACCATTAGCATCACTTCTTGAAATAGCTCCTGCTTGTGCTTTGCCCGGCGCTCGTTGTCTTTTAGAAGTTTTGTTATTTTTGAAAAATTTAACAGACTCATAGTGATTCCTAAACCTTCTCAGTAGTAGCGTGATGTTGGGAAATCGGTCAACCGCGAGCGGTGTTCAGTCTAACTAAAGTAGCAGAATTGTAGCTTCTGCGTCGCTTCTATTAGAGAATTAGCCCTGTGTTTCAATAAGTTACAAATTCATGGCCAGTATTCCAGCACTTACGTTCGGCAGGCCGACTCCCACTCTTGTCCTGAATTCAAAAAATTGCCAAACTAGCGGATACGCCAAATCAAATTCTGTCGCAACTTTAGTCTAACGCTTATATGGTGGTCAAATTGGTACTATTCAATATAGGCTTAGAACGGAATTTACGGAAACCTGTGCACTATGTCTAATCAGTTTTCAATTCGCCACTCGCTTAAGGTCTTGCTGGGCAGCAGCTTTCTGGTGCTGGTGCTGTTATTCGATGGCGCGATCTTCGATGCGGGCGTTCAGGCGGCGAACAAGGATCATACCTCACTGCGACTGCTCAAAGAGGTAGTGCCCGGAGCAGACAGCTTCTCTGACAAGGAGGGGAAGGTCCCGGTCTACAAGGCATACAGGACCGACCCCGATAGCGGCGCGCAGACTCTCATTGGCTATGCCTTCGTCTCAGCAGATACTCATCCCGAGCCAAGCGGTTTTAGTGGCGAGATCGACAGCCTCATCGGCATGGATCTGGACGGCAACATCGTCGGCCTTAGAGTCATCTATTATAAAGAATCTCACCGCCACAGTTGGGGAGACTTCTTCGGCTGGGATGGCTATGAGGAGCAGTTCATTGGCAAGCGCGCGGAAGAGGCATTCCGCATCGGTAGAGATATCGATGGCATCGTAAAGGCTACGATCTCTACCAAGGCCATGGCCAGAGGCGTGAGGCAATCGGTTAGGGCCGTTACTCTCGAGTACCTGCGCTAGTCTCACTTCTGCCGCATCTGACTGCGATTGCCTTACTCTAGGCAAATGCTGTGCCCATGACCCGCGATCGGCAATTTATCCTAGACTCTCCCTGGCAAGCTCACTATTGTAGTCTGCATATACGTCAATCATTTGGAGATACTCCCATGACCATCTTTTGCGCCAAAACCAAGCTACTTACACGTCTGCTCTGCTTCTGTGCTGCGACTCTGAGCGTAAGCTCTTTGAGCGCACAGCCGTTCCAGGCTCACCCCTCGACCCAGGCACAAGGAGTGAAAGTGACTCTGGAGACGCTGGCTGGCTGGGAGCAGGAGCTCTCCAACTGGGGTCGCTGGGGTCCGGATGACCAACGCGGCACTCTAAACCTGATAACGAAAGAGAAGACGCGACAGGCAGCAGCGCTTGTTCTGACCGGTGAGTCGGTGACACTGCAGCACTTCGTGACTACAGAACCTCCCGCCATCGATAGCGCCGCATTCGGCCCAACCGAACACTGGATGAGCAGGCTAGACCCCGTTACAGGAGAGCCGAGCTTCGCCCTCGATGAGATTCAATTCTCCTTGCATGACGGCATGCTGTCCCATCTGGATGCGCTGTGCCACTACCGCACGGAGATCGATGGCGAGTACATCATCTTCAATGGCTACCCACAGAACCTGACGGCCACCGGCTGTGAAGACCTTGCAATCGATCGCATGGGTACCTCCTACGTGACCCGCGGCATACTGGTCGATATTCCGCTGATGCGCGGCGTGGACTGGCTCGACCCGAGCACACCCATCTTCGTGGAAGACCTGCTGGCCTGGGAAGAATTCGCGGGAGTGACTATCGGCAGCGGTGACGTGCTGTTCGTCCGCACGGGTCGCTGGGCCAAGCGTGATGCCGAGGGGCCATGGCAATACGGCCAGGCAGGCGCAGGGCTACATGCCTCAGTTCTACCTTTTCTGCGCGAACGAGATGTAGCCATGCTGGTGGGGGATGCGGTGAATGATGTACAGCCTTCTGGTGTCGAGGGAATCAACAGGCCCATACATCAGCTCACTCAGGTGAATCTCGGGCTGCCTATCGTCGATAATGGTTATCTTAAAGATGTGGCTGAAGTCGCTGCGCGCCTGCAGCGCTGGGAGTTCATGACATCGATTCAGATCAACCCGATCAAAGGCGGTACCGCGAGCCCCTTTAACGCACTGGCCACATTCTAGGCCGGTTGCGCCGCGGTGGTCTGAAAAGGCTAAACATCGCTAAGTCTGCGTGTCGCTGGAATCCGCTGCAAGTCCAGATGAGAGTGCGATTGCCTCACATTTGCTGCGGGTCATTGTTGTGGGGCACCCAAGCAATCTTTCTCAATTGACATAAACGCAATTTGACGTAGCATGACGAAAGTGACTGAAGTCTTTGTGGCTAGGCACAGACATTTGTAGCTAGCCAGCTGTAAACATCAAGCTTCCCTCTAGATCGAAAACTTCCCGAATCCTTAGGCATCCCCTGCCAATTAATTCCGGAATCACCATCGAAGTTCCACGCAGAATCGTGCTTGCAGCTTCTAACGCTTGCAATATAGAAAATCAGCCAGAGGAAATGATATGAAGAACATGACAAAAAGAATAGTTCTGACGCTGTGCGTCGCCTTAGTTTCATTCGCAGCATCAGCGCAGGATGAGAACCCCTTCATCGGTGTTTGGGACCTCGACCGAGACGGTTCAGATTTCGGCAGTTCGCCAGTGCCCAAGAATATGATTCGTACCTACGCCGATGCGGCCGACGGTGCGTTTATGTATCTGCTGGTTACCATGAATGAAGATGGCAGCATTGGCGGCAGTTCTGCTACCTACAAGTATGACAATCAAGAGAATACGATAGCCAGTCTCAACCCCGATGCGCAGGCTACGATCTCTTACCGCAAGGTGAACGATAAGACCGTCGAATACATCGTAAGAGTGAATGGTCTAACCACGCAAATAGGTGCCAAGTCTATTACTCCAGATGGCAGCGTGCTAACCATAGTGATTCAAAATATTACCGGCCAGGTGAACAACCAGGTTCTGAAGTTTCACAGACGTCGCTAGTTTTAATAGGCCGATAGAGTAACTCTGAGTTGCTCGATCACCTGCTATGCTCGACCCGGTAAAAAAAGCTTGAAATGCCGCGATTGATGCAGACCCTACTTTTCCATTAGGTCGACCGGGGAAAACTAGGGCTTCGCCACGATCGATATAGAATTCAGCACACCAACATCAATCGGCAATTCTACGCTACCTGCGGGGAATTCATTTTCTTGCAGTATGTAGGCGACAACGTCTGCGTAGTTCTGCATGGGCAGTTGCGCCGGCCTGTCTGTCGGCATCTCACTGCGAATCTTCTCGAAAAATTCTCCGAGGGTTTTACCTTCCCACAGAAACATAAAACCCATGCCTTTGAGCCCAGGCGAATTGCTGTTGCCACCAAGGTCCTGGCCATGACAGGCTATGCAGGCCTCTGTGTACACCGCTTCTCCACGATTCGCCTGCTCGCTCGAATAGACACCGCTCCAAATGGCACGGGCGTCTTGTGCGGCACTCACATTGCACAAAATAAACAGCACTAAAAGCGCAGCGACTTCTTTACAGTTTAGAGTCATCATGGCTTTCAATCCGGTAATGCGAAAACATTGATAGAGCTGCCATTGCGTGGGCGGCGAAGTTCAGGTGCGAGCTCCCGCGGCAGGCTGCCGGACCAGCTGGCGCCTCCTGTTCCGACTGGCATGGCGATGTACTGTTTGCCATCGACGCTGTAACTGATAGGAAAGCCCTGATTCGATGTGGCGAGACGCACCTGCCACAACACAGCGCCATTCTCTGCATCCAGTGCCGACATGGTGCGATTCCAGTCACCGGCGAAAACCAGACCGCCCGCGGTAGTTAGTGCCGCCGTGTTAAACGGCGCGCGCGAGCGATAGCGCCACTTCACTTCGCCACTCGGGATATCCAGCGCGAGTATCTCGCCTAAGTTGCCATCAGATTCGGGGTGATGGTAATTGATACGACGCACTGGGCCGGTGCCACCTCCACCTAACTGACGTTCCGTGGGACCAAAGGTAGCCAGCTCACAGTTAAGAGTGATGGGAATATACATGGCACTGGTATCCGGTGAATAGGCCATCGCGCGCCAGCTCTTCACGCCCGAAGTACTCGGACACATGTTTAATTCTTCGCCGATGCGGGGAATCATGCCGTCGCGATAGGTAATATTGCCGGTGATCGGGTCGAGGTTGACGATGTTCTGGTAGCCGATGTCGGTGCCTTTAATGAATTCACCTGTCTCTCTGTCTAACTGCCAGAGAATGCCGAGCTTGCCCATTTTGAACAGCGACTTCCTGCCATCGACATCGATCAGGATGTTCTCGAAGACCTCATCCATGTCCTGAGTCTCGCCGGGGATGTGCTGGAAGTACCAGGCCATCTCCCCGTTGTCGGGATTCAGTGCCAGCGTCGAATTCGTGTAAAGTGCATCGCCATCAGTCCCGCGGACCGCTCTTGCCCAGGGCTTGGCCTGCGCCGTACCCCAATAGATGAGGTTCGCTTCCGGATCATAGGAGCCAGCTACCCAGGCATCGCTGCCTGCCCGAAAGCGCAGAGGCAGATCGCCCCAGGTATCGCCGCCGGGATCTTCGGGTCTGGCCACGGTAGAGGTTCGCCATTTCTCCGCGCCTGTCTGCGGATCATGGCCGGTGATGAAGCACACATCTTCCTTATAGCGGTCGCAGCCCGTGATGCCTGTAACCAGAGTGCCGTTCGCGACGATAGGGCCCGCGGTATAGTGATAGCCGAGAGTGGGGTCGGCTACCTGCGTCTCCCACACTAACAGGCCGCTACGGGCATCGATGGCGCGGATGCTGGCAGTCTCTGTGGCCGCATAGACCATGTCGCCGAAGAGCGCGATGTTCTTCTGTACGCCCCTGCCCACGCCAGCGAATGCACCCGCGGGCAATACTGCGGCTCGAGTACCCGCGCCCGAGTTAATAAACTCCTCTGTTGGAGGAGCTGGGCGATATTCCCACAAAAGGTCGCCGCTTACTGCATCCAGAGCCTGCACGACGCCACGGGCGGATGGGATAAACATTATGCCATCGTGAATCAGCGGTGCCGCCTGAATGGCGCCGGTATCGTCCAGGGCGAAAGACCATTTAAGCTGAAGGTCGCCGACGTTTTCCGTGTTGATCTGATCGAGCGGACTGTAGCCCCAGGCCGAGGGTGTACCACGCCAACTCAACCACTCGCCACTTGGCGGATTGATGAGCATCTCGTCGGTAACCGCGGAAAACTCTGCGACCTGTGCCTGGGAGAACGCAGCACATAAAGCAAAGGCCAAAGGAACGAGGGCGCCTGGCGCCTTGGTGCTTCCATTGCGATGAATGCGAGGCTTCGCGCTTATTCTTAGCATAGTTTCCCTGATAGCCGTTCTTCTTATCAAGAGTAGATAGTCACTCTATTTTGATACCGTGTCCAATCCAATGTCCGTTAGACGACAAGGAACTGTCCCATCATGCCTCTGTCCTCATGCTCGAGTATATGACAGTGATACATATAAGGATTCTCTTCGTCGCGGAAGTCGGTGAAACGCATGATAATGCGCACTAACTCATCAGGCTCTACCTTCACCGTGTCTTTCCACCCCAGCTCATTATCTGGTGGAGGGTATCCGCCGCGATCCAAAATCTGAAACTGTCCGTTATGCACATGAAACGGATGCATCATAGGAGAAGTGTTAGTTAGCTCCCATATTTCCGTGGTGTTGTATTCGATTCTCTCATTGATGTAGTCCTCAGCCATGCGCCTGCCATTAATAGAGAACTGACCGCCCCCGAAGCCACCGCCGCGCCCGTTGCGAGCACCACGACCGGGGCCACCATCTTCACCGCTACGCATGCCGGCACCCATGCCGAGCCTGAAGCTACGGCTGTTCGTCGCCGCAGCCTCAGGAATTCTGTAGATCTCTGCAAACCGAGATGGCAGTTCGCCATTGTCTTGCAACTGCGCCTGCACACGGAAATGAAGAATGTCGAAAGCCTGCGTGTTGAGCTCGCGCATCATCTCGCTCATAGCGCCGGGAAAATCCGGGAATGCCGGAGGCAGGGCTATATTGATCAGTGTCGTCTCTTCCGAAGGATCGAACTCCACGAGAATCTCCGCTCTCTCCGCCACAGCGAGTTGCAGGCGCGTCAGCGCTACGGGAGCAGCCAAATAGCCACCGTCACTCGCAATCTGGTAGAACTGTCGGTCGTCGCTGAAGCCAAGATTGTACGTGCGCGCATTGGATGCGTTCAATAGACGCAGGCGCAGCATTCTAGTGCCGGGCGTAATGACTGGATTCACCGTGCCGTTTACCAGAATGGTGTCGCCTAACATGCCCATGACTCGATCCTCATAGCGATTCATATAGACCAGCGAGCCATCTTCACCAAAGCGCCGATCCTGAAGAATGATCGGTATATCGTCTACGCCATAATTTGTCGGTAGTGCGTGGTCTTGCTCCTCATCGTCGACGATAATCATGCCTGCCAAACCCCGGTATACCTGAGAGCCTGCATTGTGCATTACATGGGAGTGATACCAGTAAGTGCCCGCAAACTGCACGACGTCGAACGAGGGTTTCCACAGCTGATCGGCGGGGATCTCTTGATGCGGCCCGCCGTCTTCCGTTGCCGGCAGATGAAAACCATGCCAATGCAGAGAAGAGGGCTCACCAATAGTGTTTCTTACTTGCAGGGCGACTCGTTCATTGCGCTTGAAGCGCAGAGTTGGACCCATATAGTTACCGTTGATGCCAAGGGTCTGCGTGTTCAGGCCCGCCAGAAAACTATGACTTCCCTGCTTAAGTGTTAGATCAAAATTGCGCACATCGGAGGAGAGTGTGCCGAGATCTATAGAAGGAATACTGAGAGGCTGCTGCTCTGTAGGCAGATCTTGGCCTCGCACCCAGGAGCCGAATCCCACGCTCGCCCCACCAAGACCGATTCCAAGAGATTTGATGGCGCGACGAC
>CAXBLN010000017.1:0-32150 GCA_963976555.1 uncultured Gammaproteobacteria bacterium | reverse complement strand
CGCTGTCATGGAGTCGGATTTCAATTACGATCTTCTGAGCGAAGACGGAAAGCTCTCCTATGATATGTGGCGCTATTCCCTCGATAGAGCAGAAGCCTCAGTACCCTTTCGGCAACATGGCTACATTTTCGGGCGTGGCGGCCCCCATGCTTCGCTGCCTAACTTCCTGATTAACTATCACCGCGTAGATGAAGCGACGGATATTGAGGCCTATCTTGCAAGGCTGGGCGAGCTCGATCGGGTATTCTCAGAGCTTCTGGAGCAGGCACGCGCTGCGTCAGCCGCAGGCATACGTCAACCTGCCTTCGCCTACGACTTTGCAATGACAGAGATAGATAGAGTTACCTCGGGCGTGCCATTTAACACCAATGATAGCTCGCCAAATTCACCGCTTTGGACAGATATTCAGGGCAAGATCGAAGCTCTGGCCGAGACGGATACCATCAGCGATGGGGAGGCTCAGGACTATATCGCCGAGGCGAGAGAGATCTTATCCGGTGAAGTCATGGCCTCCTATCGAGAGATATTGGCTTGGCTGGAACAGGACAGAACATTCGCCTCCGAGATGTCCCAGGGCGTGTGGGCGCTTCCTCAAGGCGAAGAATACTATAACTACCGGCTTGCGCAGATGACCACGCTGGAGCTGACCGCGGACGAGATTCACCAGATAGGTCTTGCCGAGGTAGACCGCATACATCTGGAAATGGAGGAAATAAAGAGCGCAGTGGGTTTCGACGGTTCGCTGCAAGATTTCTTCATCTTCATGCGTGAGGATGAGCGCTTCTATTTTCCGAATACCGAACAGGGACGCCAAGACTATCTGGACCTGAACAATCAATATCTCGATGCGATCACATTGAAGCTGCCCGACTACTTCGGTCGTCTGCCCAAGGCGCAACTGGAAGTGAGGCGTGTAGAGGCATTCAGAGAACAGGCTGGTGCGGCGCAACACTATGCCTCCGGGACACCTGATGGCTCCCGGCCGGGGGTGTTCTACTCGCACATGTCCGATATGTCGACTCTGCCTATCTTCCAGCTTGAAGATGTGGCCTATCATGAGGGCAATCCTGGGCATCATATGCAGATATCGATTCAGCAAGAGCTTACCGATGTGCCCAGATTCCGCACCCAATACCGCACTACTGCCTACACCGAAGGGTGGGGGCTGTATTCGGAATGGCTTGCCAAGGAGATGGGAGCCTTTGAGGATCCCTATTCGGATTTCGGTCGCCTCGGCGGAGAGCTGTGGCGGGCAATACGCCTGGTGGTCGACACGGGTATTCATGCCCAGCGATGGAGCGAAGAGCAGGCAGTGCAATATTTTCTGGTGAATTCTCCGCAGGCTGAGGGCGCAGTGCGCTCAGAGATTCAACGTTATATTACGGGCCCTGGGCAGGCGACGGCATACAAGATCGGTATGATGAAGTTTCAGGAATTGCGTCGCGATGCCGAGCAGGCCCTGGGAGATGAATTCGACATCAGGGCATTTCATGATGTGGTGCTCGGTGCAGGTGCACTGCCGATGCCGCTGTTAGAGGCGAGGGTCGATCGCTGGATCGAAGAGCCTGCAAGCAATTAATCAACGGAGATGAAAATTAGCATGACTAAAAAAACTTTTGCCCTTATTGGCTTGTTGCTCTGCCAAATACAATCGTTAGGCGCACAGGAATTGGTACGTGCCGAATCTGTTGGCATGTCTGCATCCGCGCTTGCAGAGGCTACCGCGCGCTTGCAACGTCATGTCGATGAGGGAGAGATTGCAGGAGTCGTTGCCGCCGTCGCCAGAGACGGAAAGCTTGTATATTTCGAATCCCTCGGAGAAATGAATATCGAAACTGGCGCGCCGATGCCCGGTGATGCCCTGTTTAGAATCTATTCAATGACTCGCGAAGTCACCAGCGCAGCAGTTCTAAAATTATACGAAGAAGGGAAGTTCAAGTTGGATGACCCTATCAAGATGTATCTGCCCGAGTTTGAAAATCAACGGGTACTACTCGATCCTGAAAGCACAGACACTTCGCAAACGAAGGCGCGCACCGGAGATATTACCGTAGCAAATCTTCTTACCCATACCTCCGGCCTGGGCAGCCGTAGCTCGGCTCTGTATAGGGCTAATAATGTACGCGACAAGAACATAACGTTGGATCAGATGGTATCCAACGCGGCGCGAGTGCCTCTGTTCCAGGATCCTGGGACACAATTTCGATATGGCATACATGCGACCATATTAGGAAAGTTAGTTGAAGTGTGGTCTGGACAAGCATTCGAAGATTATCTGCAAGAGAATATCCTCGATCCCCTGGAGATGAGTGGAACGATGTTCTGGGCAGCCGGCGGCGACGCTGACAGGCTGGCTGAACTCTACCGGCCTACAGCTGGCAAGCTAGTGCCCTACAAAATCGAATCGGTGCCGTGGACTTCGCGACCGACCCTGATTGAGGGCGGCGTAGGTTTGCTTTCCACCGTGCCTGACTTTCTTGATTTTTCTCAAATGGTTTTGGATAAGGGAAAATTTAAAGGCAGAACGATTCTAAAAGAAGAGACAGCGGCGTTGATGTATCAAAATGGAGTGCCGGATCGTGCCATGCCCATCGGCACACAGGGCTATTGGTTAGGCTCTGGCTGGACTCTCGGTGGGTTCAACTTGGTAATGGACCCCGCGGAGTACAATTTTCCCGTTAGCGAAGGCACTATCTGGTGGGACGGTTCGGCGGCGACGCGATTCTTCATCGATCCGAAGGAGTCCATGGTTATCGTGATCATGGCACAGGTATCACCCTCAAGTGGAGGAGGATTCAGAGAGATTTTCAGTGAGATGGTAGACAAGGCGATTATAGAGAGAAGATAGGGGCTGCTGACTGCTCAATCGCGCCTCATGTCTATCTGTAGCCTAACAACCTGGAGGGAGGCATCAACGCCAAGCCGGGTTGGGAGAAAGTATAAGAGATAGCTCATACGAATCAGCACACCAGGCTTATGTTGAAACAGCTATAGGTTCTGCAATGAAGATTATACGCAGCAGACCGGGGCACGAGATAATTCTATCGAATTATTATGAATCGAACGAGGCTCATCTGCGCAGATGGAGCCCACTCATGCCACGGTCACATCATTCGGTCGCTAGCTGGACACTTCGCTTGATCGAAAGGGAGAAAGAGTTCGAAGATGAGAGCTCAGTTCATTTCATTGGTACTAACGACAGCGAAACCTATGTCATAGGTACATGTTCAATCAGCAACATAGTACGGGGTGTATTCCAGTCTTGCCATATGGGTTATTCGGTTGATCGCAATTTCGAAGGGCAGGGCAAAATGCAAGAAATTGCAGACTACACGATAGCGTATGTTTTTACCGAATTGAAACTGCATCGCATAATCGCAAATCATATGCCAGCCAATACTCGGTCGGAGACTCTGCTTCGAAGACTGGGCTTCGAGCGAGAGGGCTATGCGAATAGCTATCTGAAGATAGATGGCGAATGGGAAGACCACGTATTGAATTCATTGATCAATAAGAATTACACAGGCTAGGTAAAGAACAGACACTGTGAAGGAGGGGAGTATGGGTGATGCAGAAAAGATAGCCGCCTATCTCGAGAAACATAACAAGTGGAAGCAGCCGCTTACTGAAATGCGCACTATATTGAATGCGACGGAGCTTAGCGAAGCAGTTAAGTGGGGAAGCCCCAGCTATTCACTGGATAAAACCATTCTCATCTCGATCGTCGGATTTAAAAATCACTGTGCGCTGTGGTTTCACCAAGGTGTGTTTCTCAAGGATGCAAAATCTGTATTGGTGAATGCACAGGAGGGAACAACAAAGGGCATGCGTCAGCTGCGTCTGCACGAGGGCGACAAGCTCAATAAGTCTCTGCTGAAGGTCTATGTACTGGAAACAATCGCGAACCATCGAGCAGGTAAGAAAATAGCTCCAGCCAAGAAGGCATTGAACATGCCCGCCGAGCTAAAAGTGACGCTTGAGAAGAATAAGAAATTGGCTGCGGCGTTCAAGGCCCTAACTCCTGGCAAGCAACGTGAATATGCTGACCACATCTCTGGCGCCAAGCAAGAGAAGACTCGTGTAGCGCGCATGGAGAAGGCCGTTCCGCTCATCCTTCAAGGAGTGGGCCTGAATGACAAGTATAAGAATTGTTGACTTGCTTCGTGGCGTCTTTAGTTCTCGCTGGATGGCCCTAGCTGGCATACTTGTCACAGGGCCAGCTGCAGATCAAAAGAATAGTTATTGGGCAATTTCTGTTAATGAACCCTTCATCGCAATTGCAGACGATATCGAATAGAATTCTCGATCCTTCATTGATGCGCTTCCAGCTGGTGGCGATTCCTCGTTTCGATTGGGCAGTCTTCGAATGACACTACATGCCGAACACCTAGCTCAAGCGAATACCGAGCTAGCTGCTTTTAAGCTGCAGGTCACTGCCGCTTGTTCCACGATCAAGGCTAGATCTTCAGTAGGCGGAAAGCTTGACGCTAAGCTACTCGATGACTGGCAGTTATGCAGTTTCGATTTGGCGTTCTGCATGGCTGAGTTAAGTGCTGCAAATGCCTTCAATAATTATGCGCTGAAACTGCACGGAGAAAAGTTTACTCAAGAGCTTGCCTTGAGTTTCAGTGTCGAGACCTTGCAGCAGGTTCTTGGGCGCCTTTGCGCGAGAGCGGACGATATCGGTTTAGACAGGGTTCGCCTCTTGGAATTCTATGAGCGTGATGTGCCCAGGCATCTGCTAGAGAGTTACTCGAGTTCCGAGTGTTTGTCGCGCCTCGGCGAGGAGATTAGCAAGAGTAGTATCGAGCGTCTCCCTTCATTGCTCAGCGAAGAGAAAGAACTAGTGCGGGAGACATTTTTCCGTTTCGCCAACGATGTGGTGATACCGCTTGCCGAGCAGATTCATCGCAACGATGAAGACATTCCCGATGCTATTCTTAAGCCCGCAGCCGAACTGGGTTGCTTCGGCACCTGCATACCCGAGCGCTTCGGTGGGCTGCAACCCGATGCCAGTCCCGATAGCCTAGGCATGATTGTGGTGACAGAGGAGCTGTCCCGCGCATCTCTCGGTGCTGCAGGTAGTCTGATAACGAGGCCAGAGATTGCGGCTCGCGCGCTATTAAGCGGCGGCACGCAGAAGCAGCAGCGAAGATGGCTGCCGAGTCTTGCGTCGGGCGAAAAACTCTGCGCGATATCAATCACCGAACCGAATACCGGCTCCGATGTCGCCGCCGTTTCCCTGAGAGCTACTGAGGTTCCGAATGGCTGGTTGCTCAGCGGAAGTAAAACCTGGTGTACTTTCGCCGGAAGATCTGAGTTGCTCGTAGTTTTGGCACGAAGCAACCCGGATTTGTCATTAGGTCACAAGGGGCTAAGCCTGTTCCTGGTAGAGAAGCCTGCATTTGCTGGACATCAGTTCGCTCATGTTCAAGAAGGAGGGGGATCGATTACGGGGAAGGCTATAGCGACCATTGGCTATCGGGGCATGCATTCCTATGATCTGTTCTTCGACGACTTTTTCCTGCCCTGCGAAAATCTCGTTGGAGAGGAAGCTGGTGAGGGAAAGGGCTTCTACTACACCATGGCTGGATTTGCCGGCGGCAGGATTCAAACAGCCGCTCGCGCCACCGGCGTGATGCAAGCTGCGTTTGAGAATGCACTATCTTATGCCAAGAGTAGAAAAGTGTTCGGCAGTTCTATTGCGGACTTTCAGCTTACGCAGGTTAAATTGGCGCGGTTGCTAGCCACTGTGAGTGCTGCACGCGAATTCAGTTACGCGGTGGCGGCACTTATGGACGAAGGTGCAGGGCAGATGGAGGCGAGTCTGGTCAAGCTATTCAGTTGCAGAGCCGCGGAGATGATCTGTAGGGAGGCATTGCAGATTCATGGTGGCATGGGCTATGCCGAGGAATCGGTAGTTAGTCGCCTTTTTGTCGACGCTCGCGTACTCTCTATATTCGAGGGAGCAGAAGAAGTATTGGCAATTAAGGTCATTGCCCGCGAGCTTATCGAAAAGGCTCCCTAAAGATTCATCTTCAAACAGATTTGGCTTGATCTGAAAAAATACAGAGTAGTAGATTTATGGCATTCGACGCCCAGCGATTACTGAATCGAGAATTCCCTCCCGTTCAACAAACCTATACGGCTAAAGACTGCATGCTCTACGCATTAGGAGTGGGCATGGGCATCGATCCCATGGATGAAAATTGCCTACGCTTCGTCTATGAAGAAGATATAAAGGTTCTGCCTAGCCAAGCGGTGATGATGGCGCATCCTGGCTTCTGGGCAAAGGAAGAAGATACCGGTCTGGACTGGGTGCAGGTTCTGCATCTCGGGCAAGAGATAATTATGCATCGACCATTTCCGAGTGAAGGCACGGTAGAGGCGAAGACTCGAATCACGGAGGTTGCCGACAAGGGTGCGCGAGTGGGTGCCTTGATAGTCTCCGATAGAGTCGTTAAGGACGTGGCAACTGGAGCAGATATTTGTACGCTGGTTACAACCATTCTGGCCAGAGGTAATGGAGGCTTTAGCGGAGAACGCAGGTCCACACCAAAGACTGATGTGATACCAAAGCATGAACCGGATATAGTCTGTGACCTGCCCACGCAGCCGCAGCAGGCGCTCCTATATCGACTCAGTGGAGACAGCAATCCTTTGCATGCCTCGCCGATCGTGGCGAGGAAAGCGGGATTCAAGGCGCCGATCCTGCATGGTCTCTGTACGATGGGTGTTGCTACCCACGCTCTCCTCAAAAGCTGCTGCGACTACGACACCTCGCGCTTTAAGCGTATGCGACTAAGATTCTCGGCGCCGGTCTATCCGGGCGAGACTATTCGTACTGAAATCTGGAACAACGGAAACCAGATAACTTTCCGTTGTAAGTCACTGGAGCAAGATAAGGTTGTAATCAACAATGGCTATCTTCTCGTGGAATAGATAAGGCGGGAACTGGGAACAAATTTGCAAAATCTATTAAAGGGGATGCGCGTAGTCGAAGGAAGTGCCTTCATAGCTGCGCCTTCTGGCGGAATGACCTTGGCTCAATTGGGCGCGGACGTTATTCGTTTCGATCAAATCGGTGGCGGCATAGATTATCGGCGCTGGCCTGTAACAAAAACGGGCAAGAGTCTCTACTGGCATAGTCTGAACAAGGGCAAGCGTTCCTTCGCCGTCGATTTTCGCAAACCCGAGGGTCAGCAGCTTGTCACCCAGCTCATAGCCGCAGATGGCGAAGATGCTGGAATCTTTCTAACCAACTTCCCAGCGAAGGGCTGGCTCGCTTTCGAGAAGCTGCGCTCGCTGCGAGAGGATCTGATCTATCTCAATCTTACAGGCGACCGACACGGCGGCAGTGCTCTGGACTATACCGTCAATAGCAAGGTAGGCCTGCCATTTCTAAGTGGCGACGGTGAAATTCCCAGCAACAATCCTTTTCCCGCATGGGATGTTATAGCTGGGCAGCAGATCGCTCTGGGTCTACTCGTTGCCGAGCGGCATCGAAGAATTCATGGCGAAGGACAGCTCATACGTTTGGCGCTAGCTGACGTCGCATTGGCGACGATGGGACATCTGGGATTTATTGCCGAGGCTGAGGTCAATAAGAGACAGCGTGAGGCGGTGGGCAACCACGTGTTTGGCAGTTTCGGTCATGACTTTCTGTGTAAGGATGGCGAGCGCGTAATGGTCGTAGGAGTCAGTCCGAATCAGTGGAAGGCGATAGTAAGAGTCACCGAAACTGAAGCCGAAGTCGCCAGCTTGGAATCGAGTCTAGGTTTCGATTTTAACAAGGAAGGAGATCGTTACCGTGCGCGCGAGCAATTGGTTGAACTCTTAAAGCCCTGGTTTGGGAGTCGCGATTCACAAGTTGTGCATCGGGCACTCGAGCTGGCCTCCGTGTGTTGGGGCCCGTATCAAACTATTCAGCAGCTTGTTGAGAACGACGTAGATTGCAGCATCGATAATCCGTTATTCGAAAGCGTGATGCAACCGGGAATAGGCGAATATCTGATGCCTTCGAATCCGCTGAACTTCGCTGCCCTGGAAAGTGTGCCAGTTACACCGGCGCCCATGCTGGGGCAGCATACAGATGAGATACTCGCTGACATGCTCGGTCTATCTGAAGGCGAGATCGGGAAGCTGCACGATAGGGGCATAGTTGCCGGACCAGACACAGCGCAGAGATGAAGTTGGGAATAGATAATACGATGTCAGAGAACAAGCAAAGCGCATCCATATCAGAAATGTTAGAGTTAGCGGCCGAAAAGTGGCCGGACAGGCCGGCGGTCACTTTCGAAGGGAAAACGCGATCCTGGAAGGAAACTTTCGATCGCTGCCGTGCTGCCGCAACGATATTTGGCGATTGCGATGTGCGTGAGGGAGATCACGTTGCCTACCTTGGCTTCAACTCTAATATTTGTTTCGAAAGTTATTACTCCCCAGCACTAATCAGCGCGGTTTTCGTGCCGGTAAACTATCGGCTGTCGGTTCGAGAGATGATCGAATGTATAGACGATTGCTCAGCGAAAGTTTTAATCATTGATTCCCACTTCGTCGAACAGGCAATAGAGATTAGAGACGCATGCACTAGCGTTACCAAGATTATCTATGCAGGAAAGAATCAGCTGCCGGATAATATGATCTCCTATGAAGAGCTGGTGGATGCGCATATAAGGACTGGCTCATACTGCGATATGAACCCGAGCAGAGATGAACAAGCAGTTCTAATCTTTTATACCGGTGGCACCACGGGTCGCTCTAAGGGAGCGATTCTCAGCAATAGAAATTTTCAGAGCAATACAGATTGTTCTATTCCTTTGTATCGTATGCGAGATGGTTGGCGATTCATCATAGTTGGACCACTGTTCCATGTTGCCGCCGGTGCCAGGATCTTTAGCTGCACAGTGCTTGGTGGGCACGCCATCATCCTTGCCAAGTTCGATGTCGAACAGACATTCAAGACGATTCAGGACTATAAGATCGATTCGGCTACATTGGTGCCGACGATGTTTCAGATGATGCTCGATCATCCTGCTTTTACTAAATATGATCTTTCCTCCCTTGGCATGGTTGCCTATGGCGCGGCGCCCATGTCAGTAGCCCTGTTGTCGCGTGTTATCAAGGCGTTTCCGAACGTTGCCATTTTCCAGACCTATGGAATGACCGAAGCCTCTCCGATACTGACTAGCCTGGATTCGAAGCATCACGTACTGGATGGCCCCGACAGCCGATTAGGCTCGGTTGGAAGAGCGGTGGATCACGTTCAGCTGAAGATCGTAGATGAGAACGATGTCGAGCTGCCCGTTGGCAGTACCGGCGAAATCATCGCCCGTGGTGAGAACATCATGGAGGGCTATTTGAACCTACCTGAACAGACAGCCCAGGCGATGCGCGGTGGTTGGTATCATACCGGCGATGCGGGTTACCTTACCGAAGAGGGGTTGCTGTATCTCGAGGGTAGGGTAAAGGACATGATCGTGAGTGGCGGCGAGAACATCTATCCCATCGAAGTAGAGAATGTCCTGTCGGATCATGCTGCAGTTAAAGATTGCGCCGTGATAGGCATTCCACACGACACCTGGGGGGAGGCCGTGCATGCCGTGGTCGTACTCAAGGAGAATAAGAATGTCAGTGAGGCCGATATTATCGCCTTCTGCAGAGCACACATCGCCAGCTACAAATGCCCGGTAAGTGTCACGATACGAGATGAGCCGATGCCTATGTCACCGATTAATAAAATACTGAAGACCGAATTGCGCAAGCCTTTCTGGGAAGGCAGAGACAGTAAGCTAGTCTAAGTCGCCCAGCCCCCGGCTAGTGGTATTACCTGTCCGACCATATGCGTGCAGTCTTCTCGCGCGAGGTAGGCGGCGAGTTGGGCCGTCTCACTCGAAGCCCCAATCTTGTTCGTAGGCACGTTGCGCTTCACGTGATCCAGAAATTTCTCATTGTCGAGAATATCGTCCGGATAGTATGTGTTGTTGTTGATATAGTTCTGTGCGATCGCATTCACCTGAATATTGTTACGGGCTAGCTCCAAGCCAACCGCCTTGATGAATCCATTCTGTGCACCGCGCGCTGCGCAGTAGGCTGTGTTGTTGGCGATGCCGCGTAGAGGTGCGGCACTGGTAATTGCTATTATCTTCCCGTTCTTTCTTTCCAGCATCTGTGGAGTGACTGCGCGTATTAGATACATCAGAGGATGCACCAGCGAATCGAAAAGGCGGTTCCAGCTTTCATTGTCGATGTTTTGTACGGGGCCCGTCATCGGCGGCTCGGCAAGATTTGCCACGAGGATGTCGATCTCACCCGATTCGGCTACGAGCTGATTAATCTCTTTTTCGTCCTGCATCCGCGAGGGGCCAGAAATCACTCTAATACCAAGCTCTTCAAAAATTTTCTTAATCGCGGGACCCATGTAACGATCCGCGCAGCTTATCAGGGCGGTTCTTTGCGGCATCAATGTTTCTCGCTCTGTGGGGAGTTCGTTTCGAGAAGGTGCAAAACGAATTTCTCGAGGGTTTCATAAGGCTGGCAACCAACTACGACCAAGTCCTTGCTATAAAAAGTAGGAACCCCGGTCACACCGGTTTCGCGAGATCGCCGCCAGTCCTCGTCCACGGCATCCTCGAACTCCCGGCCCTCGATCACGCGTCGTGCCTCTGTGCCATCGAGGCCGATGGATTCGGCAATGCTTACTAGCTCATCGATGTCGCCGATATTTCTGGCATCCACGAAGTAGGCACGATACAAAGCGTCGTGAATGGCTTCGCCACCGGGCTTACTGTCGGCCCACTTGCCCAGTTCCTGTGCGAGGCGACTGTTGTAGGTGTGAGTACGATCGCCGTATTCCAACCCCGCCTCGGCCATCAATTCCTTCATGCGTTTGCGCATGGGCTCGATATCTCGGCCCGCAAACAGTTCAGCGATCGACCTGCCTTCGGCTGGCGTTTCCGGATGTAGGGGAAAGTGAACCCAGCGTATCGTTAGCGGATAGTTCTTTTTCAGTTTTTCAATACTCACGGTACTGATGTAACACCAGGGTCAGACGTAGTCGGTGAAGACGTCGATGGTCAGGTTTTGATCTTCCATGCACGTTGATCTCGTTTGCGGTCTATTCCGTCTAATCATCTACCTTTAGTGCGGGGAGGGCAATATGGAGAGTGGTCGTTACTGGCCCGGATGTTCGCACCGCGAGAGGTTGGAGAACGCCAACTAACTGTGGGACCGAGGCGCAGCTGAATCTCTCGACTCAGATCAATAATTGCTCAAAAATCGGCGGCAAATACTCCAATAAGGTAGCAATGGGGTATACTGCTGGGCAGCTTGATTATTCGTCTGGCAAGCATGTAATGTTCGAGGAAGCCAGCAGCAATTTAGTTATGTCAGCATCGAATACAGAAATTAATATAAGAATATCAGTTAGTTAATGGGGTTTAAGTTTATGCGTAAATTATTTACCACGGTCGCAGCCGCGGCCGTATTACTCGTACCACAAATGAATCTGATGGCTCAGAGCGATGAGGCCCTGGCGATCATGGTTCCCGGCGGCGGAACCTATAGCAGGCCGATCACTACTGACTCGGCAGAAGCTCAGGCATTCTTCGATCAAGGTCTTAGAATGGCCTGGAGTTTCTACTTCCCTGAATCAATAGCCTCCTATCAGGAAGCGGCGCGCCTGGACCCGGATAGCCCCATGCCGCATTTCGGTCTAGCCCACGCGGCAGGCCCCAATCCGAACAGTCGCTATGCGGGCCTGCCCGACGACCCGAATGGAGCCGGTCTTGCCGCTATCCGCCGGGCACTGGCTTTGGCTAACAACGGCACCCAGCGCGAACGCGACATGATCAACGCGCTGTTCGTCCTGTATAACAAAGATGCGATTCCGGATAGCGTAGAGCGCGATTTCGCCTTCGTAGATGCGATGCGGAACCTACACGCCAAATATCCCGACGATGCAGACATCGCTACGATATTTGGCGAGTCCTATATGAATACGACGCGTTGGGACTATTGGGACGCCGATGGTACCGCTAAGGGTGGCACTGCCGAGGCACAGATGGCTCTGGAGTCAGCCATGCGTTCCGAGCACGATCATCCGGGTGCCAACCATCTCTATATCCACTTGATGGAAGCCTCTGCACAGCCAGAGCTCGCCATGCCAGCTGCACAGAAGTTGGAAGGAACAGTGCCTATCTCTGGTCATATGGTACATATGCCGGGCCACATCTATCTTCGGGTCGGTGAGTATGAGAAGGCGATCGACATCAACGAACGCTCACAGATTGTGGATCTCCAGTTTGCCGAAATCTGGGGCGACACAAACTTCCCTAACATCGGTACATATGGTCTTTCACACAAGGCGCACGCACCTCATGCACTGGACTTCGTACGTTATGCGAATATGTTGCAGGGCAACTACGCGGAAGCTGCGGCTGCCGCGCAGCGAGGAGCCGACAGCGTTGGTGTAGCTGTGGAAGCAGTCAACAGAGGCCAAAAGCGAGTAGTGCATTCTTGGGTCATTGATAAGGTATTCGGCAAGTACGACAAGCTTCATAGTGCTCAGCAGAGCCATAGCGGCACACCGTATCTCGATGGCATGTGGAGCTACGTTAAGGGCAGCGCCCATGTGGCGAAGGGTCATATCGAGTTAGCAGAAGCTGAGCTTGCGAAGATTCAGGCACAGATGGTAGCCGATGGTGTCGATGACACCGGTGTCGGTCCCACTCCCGCTTCTCATGTACTCAATCTTGCCAGTCATGCGCTGCACGGCGAGATCGAAGAGGCCAAGGGCAATCTCGATGCGGCCATCGTTCATTACAACGTGGCAATACAGTTGCAAGACACACTTAACTACACTGAGCCACCCGACTGGTCACAATCCATGCGCCTCTATCTCGGTGCTGTACTTCTAGATGCTGGCCGCGCGGCCGAGGCGGAAAAAGTTTACAGAGATGACTTGATATGGAACCAGCAGAATGGTTGGACAACTTTCGGCCTCTATCAGGCATTAGAAGCGCAAGGTAAGACGCAGGAAGCTATCATAGTCAAAAGACAGTTCGATTCGTTCTTCCGCAATGCTGATGTTGAGCTCACACGTTCGCGATTGTGATGCCCCCAACAATCGAATCAGTGTAAGATAAGTTTCGGTTGTAGAAAAGCCAGAAGCGCAGTATCAAAAAGCCAAGAGGGTATGAACCTCTTGGCTTTTTTACTTTTATGTAATAGAGCCAGTTAAATAGGAAAAATTAGGGGCATTCTCATGTTGCGATCATTCCATTCTCATCTGGATTTCAGGCCTGCACTCGCATTTCTGTTAATCCTGTCCTGTGGCAGCGCAGTCGCACAAGATCATTTCAACGTGAAGGGCTCGGGCCCAAGCAGCTCTACCGCGCAGCTTCAAAGTGAACTACGCGCAACGCTGCCGTTCGAAGACCAGCGTGACTTCGAAGAGTCGCGCCGCGGCTTCATAGCCGAGCCTGACTCGAGACAGATCCTTGCGGCTAATGGTCGCGTAGTCTGGGATATGACGCGTTATGACTTTCTTTTGGAAGGAAACGACCTGGACAGTATTCACCCCTCGTTGCAGCGCCAGGCGACCCTCAACATGAACTTTGGACTCTATGAAGTTGTGCCGGACTTCATCTACCAGGTACGGGGCTTCGACCTGGCGAACATGACTCTCGTCAGAGGTGAGACCGGGTGGATACTGTTTGATGTGTTACTCGCATCGGAAACGGCAGCTGCCGCATTGGCCCTTGCGAACGAACAATTGGGCGAACTACCGGTTCGAGCAGTAGTCTATTCTCATTCTCATATCGATCATTTCGGCGGCGTGCGTGGCGTAATCACAGATGAGGATGTAGCTTCCGGTGCGGTGCAGGTGATCGCGCCTTCCGGGTTTATGGAAGAGGCGATAGCGGAGAACGTCTATGCGGGCAATGCGATGTCGCGACGGGCTGGCCTGCAGTATGGTCGCGGCATTCCTTCCGGGCCTTTCGGTCAGGTCGACTCCGCTATCGGTAAGTCCCTGGCAGCGGGAACGACAGGCTTGATAGCTCCTACGCTGGTTATCGAAAATGCTTTCGAGGAACATGTTATCGATGGTGTGAACATGGTCTTTCAGAATACACCTGGCACCGAGGCTCCGGCCGAGATGAACACCTGGTTTCCCGATCAGAAAGTATTCTGGGCGGCGGAGAATATCACCGCTACTGTTCACAACATCTATACATTGCGAGGCGCGCTGGTAAGAGACGCGCTGCAGTGGTCGAAGCAGATCAACGAGGCCCTGTATCTTTTCGGTCGTGAGGCCGAAGTGTTGGTCTCATCTCATAACTGGCCGCGCTGGGGCAACGAACGCATACAACAGGTGATGCGCACACAAAGAGATGCTTATGCCAACCTAAACAATCAGGTGCTGAATCTGGCTAATCAGGGTGTGACCATCAACGAGATCCACAACGAATACAAGGTGCCAGCGAGTCTGGCACAGCAGTGGAGCGCGCGTCAGTATCACGGCTCCGAGTTTCATAATTCCAGAGCAGTCCTGAATCGCTATCTCGGTTACTGGGACGGCAACCCCGCAACTCTCGCTCCTCTGTCACCGACAGACTCGGCACCGCTGTATGTTGAGATGATGGGGGGCGCGAGTGCAATAATCTCGCGCGGGCAGTCTCTGTATGATGCTGGCGAGTATCGATTGGCGATGGAGATACTGAACAAGCTGGTGTACGCGGAGCCTGAGAACAGTGCCGGTAAAGATCTGCTCGCCGCCGTTTTCGAGCAGCTTGGCTATCAGTATGAGAGTGCGAGTATGCGCAATGTCTTTCTCGCGTCTGCACAAGAGCTTCGCAATGGCGCGCCGCAAGTCGCGGCCGCCAGAGGCACCAGCCCGAGCCTCGCCAGAGCGATGACTACTACCCAGTGGTGGGATGCGGTTGCGACTCGAGTCGACAGTCAGTTGGCCGACGCGATGAGCTTCACGATTAATTTCATATCCCCCGATACTCAGCAGAATTTTGTGGTGGAAATGAGTGGCGGTACCCTCTCTAATATAGAAGGCTATCTGTCGGATGCGCCGGATGCGACCATTACCATGAACCGCAGTGATCTGGAGCTTGTGATCATGGGGCAGGGGACACTCGCGACGCAGCTTCAGTTGGGCGCAGGAACCGTGACTGGGGATCGGGGTGTGCTACAACAGCTTGCCTCCGTCTTAGTCACATTCGATTCGAGTTTTGAGGTGATGCCGGGGACTGGAAATTAGTACGAGCTTTGCATTCGGGCTACACTGAGAAAAATCAGATTGTGATGGGGAAGATCGATGGAACGAGTTGCTAAACTGATCCTGACTATAATGGCGGTGGGCCTGATCGGGGGTGTTCAGGCGCAGGAATCGAGGCTGCCAAATTTCATAGTAATCATGGCAGACGATCTGGGCTACGGCGACCTGGGCATATACGGCTCGAAGCTGATCAAGACGCCCAACCTGGATCGTATGGCGCTTCAGGGCGCCAGACTGGACAGCTTCTACTCCAGCGCGAATGTTTGCACCGCCGCGCGAGGAGGTCTGTTGACCGGGCGCTATCCAATACGTCTCAACCTCGTGAGTGATGTCGCACGACCAACGAATGATGTCCATTTGGCTGCTGAAGAGATTAGCCTGGCAGAGGCACTTAAGCCGCTCGGCTATCAGACGGCGCTGTTTGGAAAATGGCATCTAGGTAGTCGGCTTGAGTGGTCACCGCTCACACAGGGTTTCGATGAATACTTCGGCGTGTTACACAGCAACGACATGACACCGCTGGAACTCTACCGTCAAGATCAGATGATCGAGAACCCGGTCAATCAGAATACGCTGACGCAGCGCTACACCAGCGAGGCGATTCGCTTCATTGAGGACAATCAAGACGAGCCCTTCTTCCTCTATATGCCTCATACCTTTCCTCATGTGCCGCTGTATGTCTCGAATGAATTTAGCGGACAGTCCGATGCCGGTCTTTACGGCGATGTCGTCGAGACAATCGACTGGAGCGTCGGGCAGGTGTTGGGCACACTGGAGAGACTCGGCATCGATGAAAATACACTCGTACTATTCACGTCGGACAACGGGCCGTGGTTCGAGGGAAGCTCTGGTCCCTACCGCGACCGCAAGGGCAGCTCCTGGGAAGGGGGACAACGTGTGCCCTTCATCGCAAAATGGCCAGGCACAATTCCAGGCGGGCTCGTCTCAAACGAGCCTGCGATGAACATAGACATCTTCCCAACGCTGGTGAAGCTAGCCGGTGGAAACCTGCCCCTCGATCGCAAGATCGATGGTAAAGATATTTTACCGATGCTGGTAGCAGGCGCAGACTCTCCCCATGATGTGCTCTATCTGTTCGACAGCGATCGCATCGCCGGTGTACGCAGCGGCCAATGGAAGCTGGTCGTGGAGACGCGCTATCGAGGTGCCATCCCCAGTTTCGATAACCCAGCTTCCTACTATGGTCCTAATGGTTTGCTATTCAATGTGCAGCGTGATCCCTCGGAAACCTACAGCTTTACTCGAGAGAACCCTGAGGTAGTACTACGCATGCGCGAATTCCTACTACAGGGGCAACAAGAATTTGATAGCACCGTTCTGCAAGAAATGTGGAATCGTTGAAATCAGGCCGCAATCGAATAAAGAATCTAGATGCCAGAAAAACCTAACAGCAAATTAACTTTTACAGTATCGGCGCTACGAAAATCTTTTGGGCTGGTCGAGGTGCTGCACGGCATTGACCTGGTGCTTTCCGGGGGCGAGGTGCATGCTATTCTCGGAGAGAACGGTGCGGGCAAGTCTACCCTGGTGAAAATACTCTCCGGCTTCGAACAACGTAGTGCAGGTGAGTTGCAGATAAGCGAGGGCAGCGAAGTAGAAGCGATCAAACGCTGGAACAATGAGATAGCCGAACGAGCTGGCGTTGTTCTTATTCATCAGGAGTTCAATCTCGCGGAACAGCTCACTGTGGCCGAGAATATATTTCTCGGCAATGAGATTAGCGGCCGCGTATTTCTCGACAAAAAGGCGATGCGGGCAAAGGCACAGGAATACCTGGATGCCCTGCGCAGCGACATTGACCCAGACGCTACCGTAGGGAAGCTTGCGGTGTCGGCGAAGCAGATGGTCGAGATCGCCAAGGCGCAGGCTAAAAATGCCCGCGTTCTAATTCTGGACGAGCCTACTGCGGTGCTGACGCAACAAGAGAGTCAGGTTCTGTTTGAGCTCATCGATCGTTTTCGCGAGCAAGGCGTAGCCATCGTCTTCATCTCTCACAAGTTGGATGAGATCGAACAGATCGCGGATGTGATTACCATATTGCGAGATGGTGAGAAGGTGGGTAGTTATCCCGCCGCAGACCTGAGCAAGGATGACATGGCGCGGCTTATGGTGGGTCGCGAACTCAGCTCTCTATTTCCCGAGATGCCAGCGTCCCCCACAGACGCCGATGTAGCACTGCGAGTCCAGGGCCTGCGATTGCCGGGCACAAAAAGGCCCGTTAGCTTCGAGTTGAAAAGGGGTGAGGTGCTGGGATTCTCAGGTCTCGTAGGCTCCGGCCGCACCGCGCTGATGGAGACCGTGCTTGGACTGCGAAGGCAGGTGCGAGGGAGCGGCGGCTATATCCAAGTGCGCGGCGAGCGTATCGAAATGAAGACACTCTCCGATGCGCGCAGTCGAGGTATCGCCTATCTCACTAAGGATCGCAAGGGCAGCGGACTGCTTCTGGAGAAGGGCTTGAGTTTTAACTTTTCCCTGTTCTCGCTAAATAAAATATCCAGCTTGCTAATTGATACCAAGGCTGAGAACGCCGCCTTCGAGAAGGCGATAGAGACATTCGATATTCGCATGAAGGACAAGTCGATCAATGCCGGAAATCTATCCGGTGGTAATCAGCAGAAGCTTTTGCTCGCAAAGGTTCTTGAGGCCGAGCCCAGTATCATTATCATAGATGAGCCCACGAGGGGAATCGATATTGGAACGAAGAGCCAGATCTACCACTTTATCGCACAGCTAGTTGCATCTGGTCATTCCCTGATACTCATTTCATCCGATATCACTGAGATCATCGGAATGTCCCATCGTGTAGCGGTAATGTATCAGTCCGAGATTAGCGGAATACTTGAAGGCGATGAAATAGAAGAGCATGAGATCATGCGCTATGCGACTGGACTAAAGCATAAGCAGTCGCAACAAGAAGAACCAGCAGAGAACGGAATATCTAATGCCCAAGCTTGATCTAAAAACTGCAGGACCCTTCATCGCTCTCGTCGCGATCTTCATCATCGGCATACTCGTTAACGACGCATTTCTGAGTAGTGGCAATATCAGTAATATACTGGCGCGCTCTTCCTTCATTGGTATCGTCGCCATCGGTGCGACATTCGTCATTACTGCCGGCGGCATCGACCTTTCAGTGGGTTCAATGGCAGCATTTATCTCCGGCTGTATGATCTTGCTTATGAATGCCCTGATGGACAGCATCGATTCCCTGTTGGTCATTATCGTTTTGGCGATAATCGCCTCTTTGGGTATCGGCGCTGTCGCGGGGCTGATCAATGGCCTACTCACAACAAAGGCAAAAATTGAAGCATTCATCGTCACGCTCGGTACCATGGGCATCTATCGCTCTCTCGTCACCTATATGGCAGATGGCGGCACACTTTCGCTCAACTTCACCATCGGCGATCTTTACTCCGAAGTTTACTATGGTGTTTTTCTCGGTCTGCCTTATCCAGTCTGGGTGTTCCTGGCGGTGGCGGTGATCGGCTATGTGCTTTTGAATATGACAGTGTTCGGCAGACACTGTTTCGCTGTGGGTTCGAACGAGAGTGTGGCTCGATACTCGGCGATACACGTCGACCGCGTGAAGACGGCGACCTATATGCTGCAGGGAATCTGTGTGTCTATCGCCACGATAATCTATGTACCGCGCTTGGGTTCAGCTTCGGGACAGACCGGAATTCTCTGGGAACTCGAGGCGATAGCCGCCGTAATCATCGGTGGCACGGTGCTCAAGGGGGGCTATGGCCGCATCGGCGGCACCGTAGTAGGCGCCCTGATACTCACGCTTATCGGCAATATATTGAATCTAACCGACGCGGTAAGTAACTACCTGAACGGGGCCGTTCAAGGCATAATAGTGATCGTCGCAGTCTACCTGCAGCGTGGCGCCTGGCGTCGCGACTGAAGGCGATTGACCTTGACGCCGGCAAGTTGGGCTTCCAATCTTGCAGAATAATGAAAAGAAGAAGTGGGAGAAGAAGATTGAGCATCAAGACACAACTAAAGCCCAACGGTCTCAGCCGTCGCAAGTTTCTCTCCTCCTCAGCGCTCCTGGCTGCTGCTTCCTATCTGCCTCTCACTGCCCTGGCACAGGGCCGCCGTGTAGAGAATGTTGGGCTCCAGCTGTACACACTCAGGAACGAGATGGCGCGAGACTTCGAAGGCACCCTCGCTCGCGTCGCCGAGATAGGCTACAAGGAAATGGAATTCGCCGGCTACTTCGGAAGATCTCCAGCGCAGGTTCGGCAGATACTGGATAGAAATGGCATGACGTCCCCCGCGGCTCATATTCAATTACAGGCGCTACGCGACGATCTCGAAGGAGAGATTGAGCGCGCCGCGATTCTGGGTCAGAAATATATAGTGGTGCCAATACTGCCCGCCAACCAGCGCAGTATCGCAGACTATCAACGTGCCGCCGATTACATCAACCTCGCTGGCGAGGCCTGCAAGGCGGTCGGAATCAAGATGGGATATCACAACCACGATTTTGAATTTGTTCAGACCGATGGGCGAATACCCTACGATGTCTTGTTAGAAGAGACGGAGTCGGATTTAGTAGATATGGAGCTAGATCTGTATTGGATACGCAATGCGGGTATCGACCCTGTTAGCTATTTCGAACAGCATCCGGGACGCTTCAGCATGTTACACGTGAAAGACATGGATCAGTTTGGCCGCATGGCGGACGTCGGGCGCGGAGAGATTAATTTCGCCGAGATTTTCAGCCACGCCGATACCGCAGGGTTCAAGCACTTCTTCGTGGAGCACGACCGACCCGGAAATGGACTCGCCTCAGTTGCCGTGAGTCTCTATACAGTACGCAACATCGTCTATTAGCGAACAAGCTGCATCGAAGCAATTAAGAAGTGCAGAAGAAGGAAAGCAAGAAACAAAGTAGTCCAAAGAGCGAGTTAGTATTGCGGAAGAGCTACTTATCGCACTTCGATTTCTAGTTCGTTCGTTCTTCAGATCAACGGCTTGGGCAGAGAAACTGGTTTGTGAAGCGGCAAGGCAGAAAGATGAAACAAGGGCAGGGTTAATATGAGAACAAGACGCGAAGTATTGCAGGGATTGATCGTATCGATAGGTGGTGCCACGGCGCTGACCGCCTGTGGCGGAGTCGCGAATGTAATTTCGACTCGCCCTGGTACGGCAGGTCGCTTCTATACCGATGAAGAGATGGCACTGGTGTCCAGAATCAGCGATCTGATCATGCCTCGCACCGAGACACCCGGTGCACTGGACGTTAACGTACCCGGTTATATGGACGGCTTGATGACTGATTGGGCTAGCAGCGAAACGAAGAATGCGCATCGCAGAGCACTACGCCAGATTAAGAGTGAGCTAGCTGTACATGCTCGTATCGATTTCCTGAGTGCAAGCGACGCTGTCGCAGAAAGAGCTCTGGCGGAATTCGATGCTGCCCGCTTTGCCGAAGAAGGGGATGCTACTGGCTACAAGCGGGTGAAGGGCTATGTCAGTCAGTCCTACTTCGCTACCGAGGGCGGCGCCACAGAAGAGCTGAAATGGGTGGCGTTTCCGGGGCGTTGGGACCCGAGTGTAGAGATATAGCCATCTACTAACAATTAAGTACTGGTACTAGTGAAGTAAAAAACAGAATACGAAGGAGTGACGCGTGGCAGATTTCGATGCAATTGTGGTTGGTTCAGGAATGAGTGGCGGCATGTCCGCGAAAGAACTCGCCGAGGGTTGTTTGAAGTTCCTGGTGCTGGAACGCGGCCCAGAGATTATTCCCGAGCGAGACTACGTCGACAATCTTGCGCCCTGGGAGAGTCCCAACCTGGATAGCGTCGCCCAGGACGAAATTGCCGAACACTATCCCAAGCAATATGGCGGCGTTGCCTATGCCATTAAGGAATCCAACAAACACTTCTGGGTGAAGGACGACGAACATCCCTATGAGGAGGCAGAAGGTACTAGCTACGATTGGCTACGTGGCTACCACACCGGCGGACGATCCATCATGTGGTCGCGGCAGGTCTATCGTCTCAGCAATCTCGATTTCAATGCGAACAAAGTCGATGGCCATGGCATTGACTGGCCAATTCGCTACGAAGATATCCAGCCCTGGTATGAGAAGGTAGAAAGCTTTATCGGCATCGCCGGTAGTGCCGAAGGTTTACCGCAACTACCCGATAGCGTGTTTCAGCCTGCGTTCGAGTTGACCGATGCCGAGAAGGAAATGAAGGTAAGGGTAGAAACTACTTTTCCCGAGCGCAATGTTATTCCTGCACGAATCGCTCATCTCACCGATGCGACCGAGGAGCAACGATCCCTGGGTAGATCAAATTGTCAGGTTCGCGATCGCTGCCACTTCGGATGCTCTTTCAAGGCCTACTTCTCTTCGCTGAATGCGACGCTGCCAGCGGCCGAGCGCACTGGCAACTTAACGATGGTGCATAATGCGATCGTTAGTTCGATAGAGTACGACGCCCAGACCAATCGCGTCACGGGCGTGCGTATCGTCGATGCCGAAACCAATGAGAAACGTTTCTATACGGCCAAGGTAATCTTCCTGAATGCCTCTACCATCGCTTCGGCGATGATACTGCTGCAATCGAAATCCGAGGCCTTCCCCACGGGGTTGGTAAACCGTTCCGACCAAGTGGGCAGGAACCTTATGGACCATGTGAGTGGCGCCGGCGCAGTAGGACTGATGAGCGGCTTCGACAACAAAAAGGTCTTCGGCAGACGACCTAGCGGCGGCATCTACATTCCACGTTATGCGAATCTCAATGGTCAGGACAAGCCCTATCTCAGGGGCTTCGGTTTTCAAGGCGGCTCGAGTCCACTCGGCAACGCCGGAGGGCAGATACCTGGCATCGGCCGCAGCTTCAAAGAGGCGCATAAGAACCCTGGGCCCTGGCGCGTAAATATCGGTGCGTTCGGCGAACAGCTGCCCAATCCGGAGAATCGTGTCACCTTGCATGCCTCCAAACGCGATCGCTGGGGTAATCCGCTAGCGCTGCTACACGTCACCTACAGCGACAACGAACAGCGAATGTTAGAGGAAGCCAGCAAGGATGCCGTGGCCATGTTAGAGGCTGCAGGCTGCACGAACATCACGGCGAATGACGTCAGTCTCACCAAGCCTGGAAACAGAATCCATGAGATGGGTAGCGCACGCATGGGACACGACCCGGCAGACTCGGTATTGAATGGTATGTGTCAGGCCCACGACGTGCCGAATCTATTCATCACAGATGGCTCGTTCATGACTTCATCGGCCTGTCAGAATCCATCTCTCACCTATATGGCGTTCAGCGCCAGAGCGGCGCACTATGCAGCAGATAGGATTGCTGAGGGAACCCTGTAGGCAGGGCTATATTAGTCTAGTGTGGGAGTGGTAGTAGCTCGATTCGCCTGAACTCGGTAGGGTGACTCTCGGCCTGCAATGAGATGTAGCCCTCGCTCACTGCGATCGGGTAGCCCTGCCGAATGAGGTTCTGTGCATCCCCATCAGCCTCGTCGAGTTGAGTCTTGGAATATTCGAATACCACCTCGCCGTTTATACTATGGCGTATCAATTCGTCACCGCGCACTTCAACTTCGAGCGTTACCCACTGGTCGCCGTGGTAGGTGGCCGAACTGGAATCGATACAGTGTTGAGTAACCAGCTCACCATTTCGAACGTAGTGCGTGCCAGGCGAACAGACATTCGCTGTCGCTCGCTTATCAATACCATTGCCGCCGAGAAGTTGTACCTCGATCGATGCGGGAAACTCCTGATGCAGCGTCATCGATTGTGGCGACTGCCCGTGTAGCATGACCCCATTGTTACGATAGGCCCAGTCGGGCCCGTTATTTACCTGATCGCCAGCGAATCGATATTCCACCAACAATCGATAGTGTGAGAAGCTTTCATCGAAGAAGATATGACCGAATTCACCATCGAAGTCCGGCCAATTGTCATAGGAGACTTTGAACACGCCATTCTCAACGCGAAAGGTATCGCGGTAATTCACTCCCAGTTCATGTCCGGTAAATTTGGGGATCCAGTTTGACAGGTCATTGCCATTAAACAGACTAATCCACTGCTGCTCGCCGTCCTGCGAATATACCGTGCAGGGCAATAGAACGAATGGAAGGATCATCAAGCTTTTTATCATTAAGGTGTACCGTTGACTGTGCGATTGAAGTCTATTTTCTTGTCCCAAAGTTCCGGGCATGAATAGGCGCTAAAGCATTCCAGATCAGCAACGATCTGAAAGCGATCTGGCCCACTGCTTACCTTCGTTACTATGACGCCGATGCCACTCTGGCTGATAATATTGCTACTCGCATTGATACGAATATCGCTTTCTCCGCGAATGCTGAAACTGGAATTCTCCTGTGTCCACCGTCTCGCAACTGCCCACTTGCGATCACATTCGGCGTCTGATGTGCAGCTGGGAATGGTTCTGGCGAACTCGTCCATCTTCGCCTGAATCTCGGGATTCACGGCACAGGAAAAGAGGAAGAGCAGGCACAGTGTTGCGCAGATTGCCCCTTTGCCAAGCTTCGTTGAGCGCATGTTAGTCGCTCACGTTTTGTTTGTTGGTCCAGAAGATGTCGATGTTGCCCAGGCTGTTATCGTCACGAGTAGAGAACCATGTGATTGTATTCTCGCCGGGAGGAAAAGCAGGGCACATGTCTGCACCGGCCGTATTAACTTGTGAGCCAAGGTTTCTCGCTGTGCCCCACACATTCTCGCCTTGCGTCATTGCGGCGTAGATATCGGTGCCGCCATAGCCGCCGGGTCGGGCCGAAGTGAAATATACCGTTCCGTCCGTGTCTTGTGAGAAATGAAATTCCTCGGCTGCGGTATTGATGTTAGGGCCTTGATTAACAGGCTCCTGCCAGCCACCGTTGCCGTCGGGCTTGGAACAGTAGATATCTGAACCACCGTAGCCGCCCTCGCGCATCGATGCGAAGCACAGCGTCTCCCCATCCTGCAAAATGGCAGGACAGTGTTCGTTGCCAACATTGGTACTAATCGGAAAGCCGATAAGTTCAGGCGTACTCCATTGTCCGTTTACCTTGCGGGTGATAAATAGGTCGTTCGCGTTGCGTGGGCTGCTGGTGGCGAGTCGGTCGGACTTGAAGTAGATGGTGTTTCCATCAGCCGTTATCCAGGGCTCGCGATCGTCGCCTGCACGCAGCGGGTCTATATCTGTCGCAGGTGCCGCATTGATGGGGATGCCCATGTTCACAGGCGTATTCCAGCTGCCGGTCTCGGCATTGAAGGTGGCGATATAGAGGTCTTTTGGGTCGCCTGGAGCTACCGCCATATCTTGCCTGGCGCTGCAGTACACCATGGTGCCGTCAGCGGCGAAAGAGAGTTCACCCTCGGCCCACATGGTATTGATGGGAGCGCCGAAGTTATGTACGGCGAGATCGACCCATTCTGGATTCTGCGCATAACTGCCAAGAGAGGCGCTAAGGCCGGTGAATAGTGCGAGGGTTTGTACTAGACGTGAAATTCGAGACTGCATGGTGGACTCCTAATATTATATGCGGCTCGCGAGGGTCTCCTTTGACGCGCCGTATTGGTACTTTTAGGCAGAATAACACAAAAATCTCTACACGGAGATGGGGCAGGGATTGGCTCTTTAATTACCTTGGGAGTAGTTGAACCCAGCGCAGTATCTGGTGAGACTAGGTGCTACTGTAAAAGCTACACTGCCTGCTAGTTCATAGTAGTGTCAGGGACTGGTATTAACCGGTAGCTTCTTAAACGGACAGGAGAACAGCATGAACCTAAAGACAAGCTATCTACTACTAGCCCTTCTGGGGGCCGTCATTCCAATGGCTTTCTTCGCAAATTTCTTCTTTGCTCAGGGTATCGATCTAATAGTCTTTATACAGGCACTCTTCGTGAACGGCGCTGCCGGCGGTTTCAGCGCGGATCTATTGATTAGCTCGTTTGTATTCTGGATCTATATGTTCTCTAATAAGTCGAGTGGACCGAAGCCCTGGGCGTTCATCGCCATCAATCTCTGCATCGGGCTCTCCTGCGCTTTACCCGCCTACCTTTGGGCGAAAACGCGTTCCCTCGGCTAGCCCAAATCGTATCGCGCTTGATGAGAATTTTAAAGAAGTGAGATGAAATGAAGACAGTAGAGATCGAAGAAGAGCTACCCTATTCAATAGAGGAAGTCTGGGCGATATTCGCCGATGTGACTCGTTCGGATTGGGTGCCCGCTGTAGACTCAATCACCGAACGAGATGGTGTTCGCTCATTCACCATGGATGGTATAGGTGAGGTGCAAGAAAAAATTCTTAAGCTGGACAACGAGAATCACTGTCTGCAGTACTCTGCGGTAAAGACACCGACGCCTTTAGAGCATCACCTTGCCACGATACAACTATCGGCGAGCGGGGGTGGCTGTCACTTTAGGTGGTCAACCGAGATAGCTCCCGATCAATTCTCGCCCGCAATTGAGCACGGGATGAGCGTTTCCTTCGAGGGGTTAAAACAGGTTCTCGCGAAGGGCAGTGAATAAACCAGAATCGATAGGGCGCTAATTTCTAACCGATTCGATCCAGCTATCGACTTCGTCTTCCAGAACCGCCATGGGCAATTGGCCCGACCCCAATACCGTGTCGTGGAACGCCCGAATGTCGAAGTCGGTACCAAGAGCGTCCTCCGCCTTGGCGCGCACTTCCTGAATTTTCAGCATGCCAATCTTGTAGGCTGTCGCCTGTCCCGGATTGTTGAAATAGCGGCGAATCTCCGAACGTACAGAAGGCTCCGGACGTGCAGAATTCTGTAATGCATATTCCACAGCCTGCTCCTGAGTCCATTCCATGGCGTGGATGCCCGTGTCTACTACCAGTCGTACGGCTCTCCATATTTCACCGGAAAGTCTACCGAACTCGGCATAAGGATCGTTATAGAAACCCATTTCCTTGCCCAGATACTCGGCGTATAAACCCCAACCTTCGCTAAAAGCTGTATAGCCCTTCGCCGTTCTGAAGCGTGGGATATTCTCCAGCTCCTGCTGTATGGATATCTGCATATGATGACCCGGCACGCCCTCATGATAGGCGAGGTTCTCGAGCCTGAAGATAGACGCGGCACGCATATCAATAAGGTGGGCGTAGAACGTTCCCGGACGGGAACCATCTTTCGTTCCCCTGGCGTAGTGGGCCGCACCACCCGCCGTCTCGCGAAAGGCTTCGACACGCCTTACCTGCAAGCCAGCCTTTGGCAAAATGCCAAAGTAGTCGGGCAGCCTTTCGTACATAGCCGCCAACAGCTCGTCGGCGAGATTCAGATAGTTAGTGCGACCCTCATCTGTGGAGGGAAAGTAGAACTGATCACTCTCGCGCATATAGGTGAAGAAGTCCTGCAACGTGCCCTCGAAACCAAGCTCTCGTTTTATCTGTTCCATTTCCGCTTGAATTCGAGCGACCTCGGAAACGCCGATCTGATGAATTTCAGATGCTGTAAGGGGAAGCGTCGTCATGCTGGCAAGTCTGGAATTGTAGTAGGCCTCGCCGTTAGGAAGAGACCAGGCACCTTTGGCGACCTCGGATACGTTTTCGAAGTCGGCTTCCAGCCACGTTACGATTTCATCGAGTGCCGGCTTGAAATGATCCAGCAGAGCAGCGCGCGCCTCAGCGCGAAAAGCATCGGCTCTAGCCTGATCTACTTGACCTGATTCTAGCAAATTATCGATCTTCGCCGTGATGTCTGCCCACAGCGCCGAATCTGCTAGCTCGTCGAAAGGCGCACCGGTCGTTACGCGCCGTGCCTCGCTTATCGCCTGTTGATAGTCGAAATGAGGCGCGCGTATGCCATCGGCGGCGGACAGTTTGGCGCGATCTAAATACTGAAGTAGATAGCGCTGGGACTGATTCAGCCGCGAAATATAGTCCGCCATGTCATCGGCATCAGTCACTTCTTGATAGTTGATCAGATTATTAGCCAGTGTCGACTGCGGGCCATTACGCCCGAAGATATAGCGATGGCGCCGGAAAGGTTCGTTGCGCTCGGCATCCGCTAAAGTATATTCCCAGAGGTCCCAGGAAAGTTTTCCCTGCTTATCGAGCTGCTCGCGGTCGAAACGGGTGCGCATCTGAGCCACACTCGCTCGGCGCCACTGCAATTGTGTATCCAGGGCCGCCTCGGATACGTCATCTAGTTCGCCGTGGGCACTCTTGTCGCCCTGACGAGTTTTAAGCAGCGGCGAGAAATCTAATTCTTTGGCATACTCGCCATCCAACCATTCGATGAAGCGTTGACTCTCTCTTGCGGTCGCATCCGTTAGCGGTGATGCTTGGGCAGTATCGTTCGCTTGGGTGTTTGAGTTGCTACTATTTTCGCTACAGCCGGCAACGACTAGCATCAATAAAATTAGAAGCGGGCGCATATTATATCCTTGTATTCTTTCCAGCTTTAGAATCTATTGCGAAATTCGTCGAACGCCTATACTGCGACCGGCTGAAACCACTTCGAGTTCATAGGCTCCCATGAAATTCTGCGACACGTGAACCTCTGGGTTGTCGAGCGTGACCTTCCAACGACCCGGCCTGCGCTGCTCAAAAACCTGGCCGTTCTCAAGAACGAAACGAGTCTTGCCAGACCAGCCATCGAACTGACCGACTATTCTAGATGTCATGCCCTGCCTCTCAACCTCGATGACTTCCTCATTCTCCGCCTGCAGAACCGGAGCCTCGTTTGCGGTGTAGCGAATCAACCAGGTATTCAATGCCTCCACCTGACGACGAGAGAGATCGTTGACACCGGAAGCCTCGCGTTCTTCAGAAGTCATCAGAGCCTGAATGCCGGGGAAGCGTTCCTGTGCGCTGCTCAGTGTTGGAATCAGCAGAAAGGCGATTAATAAAGGTGAAAGAAAACTTTTGAGGGACATGATTCATTCTTCCTGATTGGGATAAGCGAAAGCATAAGAGTTGGAGGCTGGCTTGTCTATGTCTGGCCGTCAACCTTGACTGGGTCTTTCTGGTTGATCAGCCTGAAACCCTCACCTTCTCTTACTATCCTGCCGGCAGCAGGACTGGCAAAATGAGTACCTATGAGCAAAACCGGCTCGTCGGCTACATCATTCAGCAGGCTCTTGCGACAGCTAATGGCCGCCTCCTGGTCGGTATCAAAGCTAACGGCCCATTCCGGCTTGGCGATCTGGCAGGGGTGATGCATGCTGTCACCTGTAATGATCGCTTTATGTCCCAGCGATTCGATAAGCACGCTGACGTGTCCGGGCGTGTGCCCTGGTGTCGGCAGTAAGCGAATCTCGTCAGATATGACATGATCCATCGCCACCAGGTCGGCTAAGCCGGCATCGAATATGGGCGTCACCGAGTCTTCCATCACCGGCAGTTGATCTTCACTCGTATCGGCAGACCAGTACTCATATTCCTGCCGCCCTATTAGATAACGCGCGTTGGGAAAGGTCGGCAGCCATTGATCATTCTGTTTCATGGTATTCCAGCCGACATGATCGACGTGCAGATGAGTGCAGACGACGATATCGATATCTTCTCGCGGCGTGTTCAAGCCTTTCAGCGTCTCGAGGAAGTTCGTGTGCAGAGATTCGTAGCCGATCAACTTGCGTGGCTTGTCATTACCGATACAGGTGTCCACCAGCATGGTTAACTCAGGGGTCTTAAGTAGCAGGGCCTGAATAGATAGCTTAAGGACTCCATGCTCATCAACGTAGTTAGGATAGAGCCACGGGATCTGCTTGAGCGCTGCGGGAGTTGCCTCTCGCATGAAGGGATATTTTTCGTGATACTCAACAGGCAGCACTGTTTCTACTATGCAGGTAATATCTACTTCACCGACCTTCCAGCTATCCATATTGGGATAGGGGACTACTCATTGTAAGCCTTCCAGTATTCAGCTCTGTATTTGAGTGGGTCAGCGAGGATATTCTTGCGCGCAGTTGAAACTTCGCTCTCGGTATATTCCTGAAAATTTGCAGGGAGCGTGTCGCTATTGAACTCATAGAGTAACCAGTTTATGACTTCGCTGAGATCGAAGTCGGAGATTGGCGCCTGCGATGCTCCGGGTATGCGAACAAGGTAGCTGCGCATCTGGGGTACAGAAATCATGCGCCCGAGCTCGTCGCGCAGCGTTGGTACATTAGGAGGCTTACCTGCGCCATCGGCGGCATGGCAGCCAGTGCAGTAGAGCAAGTAATTAATGCGTGGACTCGCTCCAAGCAGGGTGCCGCTAATGCTGAGCAATGCAACCATGCTGGAGATTTTTATGTAATTCGATAAATTCATCGGCTCGAATTACCGCTCCTAATTGGTTTCTTCGGTCGTGCCCAGTACCAATGATACTGTGCAGTGGTAACTAGTATTTTCAGTGCCAAAGCACCACAGCACGCTATTGCTGTTGCTATTGAAATACACTGGCTTGTCACCTTCGGTATTGTGGCAGCCGCAACGGGAGCACACGGACTTTCCACAGCAATCGTTATAGGACATCAAATAGTCTCTACCATCGACGGGATTGCGACATGTGCCTACCCAGGTAATGGGCGAGGGCTCTGACCCCGGAGGGCAGGAGGTCTGGCTGCCCCCGCAACAGGAACACAGCGTGCCGCTCATTGCGCAATAACGCCAGTATTCGCAGCTCTGTGGATCACCTACTTCTTGCACAGAACTTTGTGCGAACGATCGAGCAACCGGTAGTAAGGGAAAGGCGGCGGCGCCGGCCAGCATCATCCCAAGTCTGGACAAGAAGCTTCTGCGCGAGAGTTTTCGTGCGAGTGCCAGGCTCGATTGCCGGGCGTGATCGTCGATCCAGTAGTATCCGCGTTCGATAATCTTTTCTATATTCATGATGTATGTTCCATCGCTGAAGGCTTGATTTCTTCTTGCTGGGTCTGCGCGCTGCCAATATATTCCTGCACTGTCATTACACCTGAGTCCATCGATTCGATAAGGCTCTCCATGTGTTCTCTGGTATTGACCAGGCCCTTGCCTCTGAGCGTTCCATCCGCCGCGATTAATACGGCGAAGGGGAGTTTGCTCACCTCGAAGGTTCTTCCGAGGGATTCGGACAGTACATAGGAATAATCGTCCAGGCTAAGGTCTTGTGCATAGCGTTGGTGTTGTTCGAGCGCATCGCCGTCGCTAGCAAAGATTAGCTGCATACGATGGCTCTCGGATTTCACTAAGGACTTCGCCGTCGGCACTAGAGACTTACACACCGGACAGGTGGGTGAAATAAACAGAATAAATGAGGCGAGGCCATCGACATTTTCGCCGCCTAAGGTAAGCGCTTGATCATGGATGTTTTTCAGCGAAAGCACTTCAGTCAGTTCGCCGATCTTGGGCCCGCTCGTAGGCATGAGGGCTCCGGCAGGCGCTACACGCTCATGCAGAATTCCGACCTGGCGCGTAAGTGCCAGAACCAGAAGTGCTAACACAACAACAAGAACCCATAGCACGATGTTGGAGATCAGTAGCGCTTCAAGCATGCTTCTGTCTCCAGGAATTGATTGCATTGCTATTTACCAGTAACTGGTTGTAGGCGCCATATATCAAAGTAAATACCAAGAGGGAAAAGGCGAGGGCAAAAAAATCGATCGGATGTAACAGGCGGTCACTGGATGGAAACGTACTAACAATCGCGATCACCACCAGCAGAAGATTGCGAAGGAGCAGGCCGGGTGAAATCTGTTGTGAGCCATTGGCGGGGTTGGCAAATTCGCTACGCGAAAAGCTGCATCCGCAATCTATATAGTTTCTGCCGCGCAGCAGGTTTACAGCGATGGCCGCCGTATAGCTTGTCAGCAAGGCGATGCTGAGTAGTGAGACCAGTTCAACTTTGAAACCGAATAGTGCGTGGGCCATCCATCCCAGGGCAAGGACTAATTCGAGAAATGGAATAATCGATACTGCCGATTTCGACAGGCCCGCGGGAAGAATTTCATAGGCGGCAAAGCTTGCTCGGAAGTGAGCGCGATTACCAAGCTTGTGCGCAGCTGCGAACAGGAACAGCGCAGCGAAGCCCAGTGAAATGATTCGCAGAAAGAGGGGGTCTATCATTTTCTAGAAATCCTCAAACATTGCGGCACCGGGTGTCTCTATAGATCGCTCGAAGGAGAACTCGAGTGCGTCATAGACATGAGTCCCACCGTCGTCATCGGCCACGATGAGTTTCGGCTCTGCCTCTTGAGTCACCATTATCGACGTGGCAGGTACATCCAGTTTGAGGCGATGTAGTCGCCGCCCCGAGTTCGCATCAAATACCCAAATCTCTGTGCCAGGCACGTGGTGGGTATCAACTTCTCCCTCGTGCATCGCCACATAGAGCAGCCCCGTTGCGCGATGGGCAGTAAGGAATTCATCACCGCCGGGGCGCCAGGATTCTTCCCCTTCTCCGACGACGCTCCAGTCATCAGCTATGATGATTTCGGCCCCTTGGGTGCTAACCTCAAAAATTCGGCCTGCATGGGTGATCAGATACCATCCCTGCGCGCTGCGGGCAGTTCGATCGAATATGGCGTCTTCCTGCACATTAAAGAATATGTCACTGCGGACGCGATTCTCTTCGAAGCCGCTGATGTCCAGCTGGATTAATTGCAAGGTACCGTCGCCGCAAATCTGTAAGAAATCACTCTCGGCGACGGGCATGATGACGGCACAGCCAGGTGTGGATGCCTCGTAGATAAATACGCGATCCTCAACATCCACGATGGAAACTGAGTGGCCGGGATTCATATTCAGAACCGCTAGATGGCGGCCATTGTTCATTAGGCCCAGATGATTACGAATTGAGAGCCGCGCCATGTGATTGGGTATGATGATCTCGGCAACCGGGCTCAAATTTTCGAAATCATAGATAGCCACC
>CAXBLN010000016.1:0-33369 GCA_963976555.1 uncultured Gammaproteobacteria bacterium | reverse complement strand
CACTTTGGCACATTGCGATGCCGTTAAGTAGGGGGAGTCCATTTCATTCGTTATGCAGGCAACACCGTGACCTCTGAGGTGATTGTTGACATATCATATATAGTATATATACTATTTTTGATATGTGGGTTATCTACGAACATAAACGAGTATCCAAAAGTCTATCCTCAGCACCAGTTGATGTGCTGAAGAGGTACGAGAAGTGGAAGGATATAGTCTCGATTTCTGGACCAATGGGGTTACGCAACATAGCGGGATTCCGAGATGAATCACTCGCTGGAAAATGGAAAGGACATCGTTCTTCCAGACTGAATCTCCAGTACAGAGTCATATACAAAGTCGAGAAGAACAAAGTTTTAGTTCAAGTAGAGAACGTTACGCCCCATGACTACCGGAGGAAGTAACATGAATGATTACAGACTAGCAAAGCGATCAATAGAAGTTTCCGTAGGCGAATCCGTTAAGATCTTGCGTGAACTCCAAGAGATGAGCCAGAACGAACTGGCCGCAGCCTCTCGCATCCCCCAGTCTACTATTTCTGCAATTGAAAACGACAGAGTGCAACTTGGTGTAGAGCGAGCAAAGGTTCTAGCTAGGGCGCTTCGTTGCCATCCTGCCGTGATCGTATTTCCAGGCTGGGATATTGATCATGAATCAGCTGCATAACCAACAAATCAAAAAGGACGTTCGCTTCGCGCAGCGCCTATTATTAACGGCGTTATGTAGGCTAGCATCGAGCTGCTATTGACGAATTGTATCCATACGGATACACTGCCAGTGCGTATCAACTTAAAGAGACAGATTACTTTATAAAGTGGCGCTCCAAGATTAAGGATATGAAGGCTCTAGCCCGTATCTTGATTCGCTTGGAGAACGTTCGCCAAGGACACTTTGGTGACACCAAGTCGCTTAGAGGCGGACTGCACGAGCTTCGAATACATATTGTGAAAGGCTATCGGATTTACTACACCAAAAAAGGAAATACGATAATTCTCCTCCTTAGCGGAGGCACTACATCGAGCCAATCTAAAGATATAGAGCGAGCTAGAGAAATACTGTCGGAATTGAGGACATAATTATGGTTAAGGTAACTGATTTTGACGTTAGCGAATCTCTCGACAACGATGAACTTATTGTAGAGTATCTTTCCGCTGCATTAGAAGACGAGAACCCCGATGTGTTTCTTGCAGCTGTAGGTCATGTTGCAAAAGCTAGAGGAATGTCAGAAATTGCTAGCAAGTCTGGCTTAGGCAGGGAGAGTCTCTACAAAGCTTTCTCTCCCGGAGCGAAACCTAGGTACGAAACTGTGCAAAAAGTTTTACTCAGTCTCGGCATGAAAGTGCATGTCTCCGCTACATAACAATCAAATCAAAAGGTAGGCGCTACGCGCCCCTATTATTCACAGCGTTATGCAGCTTGACTTCGTTGCGCAACACGCTACACTACTTGAATGATCAAATCCTTCAAGCATAAAGGGTTAAAGAATTACTTCGAATCTGGCACTACTCGTGGGATTCAGGCTGCCCACTCAAAGAAGCTTAGGTTACAACTTGCAGCATTGGATACAGCGACTTCTATCGACGACATGGATATCCCTGGGTATCAGCTGCATCCCTTAAAGGGCGAGCGTAAGGGGATTTGGTCAATTTCTGTCAGTGGAAACTGGAGGGTAACCTTTGAGTTTTCCAATGGAAATGCATTCATACTCGACTATGAGGACTATCACTAATGAGCATGCACAATCCCCCACATCCAGGAGAATTCGTTCTAGCTACTTACATGGAACCATTCGGCCTAAGTTGCCGTTTTTTAGCGGCACAGCTCAATGTTGCTGCCTCCACTCTAAATCGCATTCTTAAACAGCAGAGTGGTGTTAGCCCAGAAATGGCATTACGCTTATCCAAATCACTTGGTCGCAGCCCGGAGAGCTGGCTTGCGATGCAAGATGCTTACGATCTATCACTAGCCAAGAAAACTGTGAAATTGGGTAAGGTGCAGAAGGTTAAGCTGGCCGCAGCATAACAATCAAATCAAAAAGGAAGCAGTGCTTCGCGACTGCTCTTCTTATTAAGAGCGTTATGTGCACTGAGCTTGGAGATGACGGTTGGCTGACAAAGAAATTCTCTCGTTGGGCGACCAAATAGTCGAATATGAACTGATTGGAGTTGATAAGCCCACCATTATTTTCCTTAATGGTTTCGGGGCACGCATGGACATCTGGAAGAAAGTCAAAGCAGAACTCGCTGGCGTTGGAACACTGTTGATATATAACCGGACGGGATTGGGAAAAAGTAGTAAGGCAAAAGTAAAGCAACGCGCTGACATTGTTGTAGCAACTCTAAGAGATCTACTCAAAAGTAAGCAACTAGAGCCTCCGTATGTTTTGGTTGGTTTCTCTATAGGTGGCTTGTTTGCCAATTTGTTTGCGCGAAAGTATCCCAGCGAAACGCAAGCCGTGGTTTTTGTCGAGTCTTCCAGTTCAAATCCTGATGAAGTTGAAATTCTGGAATCTCATGCCTCATTGCCTCTTAGAATAATCGATGGAATTTACTATTTTATTTTGGGCTTATTCCCAAACTCTGAAAACTGGGAAATTAGTGTGATCGAAGAGAGCCGCGTATTGGTCAATGAGGCGGGAGTGTTTCCAGAGGTGCCGGTAGTAGTGCTTTCCGGTGCGAAAACAAGTTGGCTTCGATCACAGGCACTCGCGGATGCTGGGGTAGAGCTTCATGGCGAACTCGCCAGTTTAACCTCATCATCTCGACATATTGTGAGCAGTAAAAGTGGACATATCATGGTGTGGACAGAGCCAAAGTTGGTTGCGGATGCAATCCGAATTGCTTGCAGGGATTACTCATGCTAGAAAAGCTAAACGGAAAGTCAGTGACCCTTTCGGCACATAGCAAACAAATCAAAAAGGAAGCAGCGTTTCACGGCTGCTACTATTATTAAGAGCGTTATGTGTTTCGTAGCGTCTAGCAAAAAGAAATTCCATTAAAGGGAGTACAAGAATGATAAATCTAGGCCGAACACTACAACCATTGATGATCATACTCATAGCGTCATTGGCCCCCCTTCCAGTGCTCGCAGACGATGCAGATGACGTCCTAGCCGTGGTAGAGAAGTGGGCGGACCTGGAAAATGATCTTGTGGCCCAATCCGAATTAGTTACAGCAGACCGAATTCAAGTTTTCGAAATGTGGCGGCGCGCTGACCAAGCACAGAATTTACGTGTGCAGCTGGCAAAACGAGCAGCTACTATAAAACTTGATCCTGACTGGGACGTAATCGTAACAATTGAAGCGCCAATCGTTCGTGTCTTCGGCGACGATGCCGCAGTTGTCAGCTTCAAACGCATGTACGAGGTCATACCGGGAAATGCGCCACCGAGACCTCTGTATCAAACCTACATATCTATGACACTAATTAAAGAAGGTGGAGTATGGAAAATTGCTCACATGCACGGTTCAACTGCATAATGCTTCAGGAAACACAGCAATGTAAGCACTGTGTAAGGGGCGAATCCGGGATACTATTGAATTCGACCATACAAACAAATCAAATCAGAAACAGGGAAATTTGACCATACGGACAAATCAAAGCAGCTACAGATTGCTCTATGCTCAAGAGCATCATGTGCACTATTAAGTTAGTGCCACCCAGTTAAGAAGACTATTAGGAAAAACTGACTTTGAATCTCAGCAAAAAGGAACTTCTAGAGATAGCCGGAGCGATAGCGCTAGTCGCATCGCTAGCATTCGTTGGACTACAGCTTAAGCTGGATCGAGATGTTGCACTGGCTCAATCTTTCTCTGATGGAATCGAATCAAGAAAAGAAGACATTCGAGCCAAAATGGAAAGCGAATCGTATATGCTGATGCAGGAAACGCTATGGGAATCTGGCCAGAAACCACAGTGGTGGTCAAATGCTTCAGAAAGTTATGAATCGAAAACTCTCAGCTCCGGTTCTCAGATTATGGCGCGTTATTTCGAAGTAGAGCTCGACTACCTCGAACTTGAGAATCTCTATTTCAGATTTGAGCAAGGTTTAATAGAAGCGGATCATTGGCTCGGAGCAAAAGCGCTGCTTCGTAGCTTTCTATACGATCCGTTTCGCAGGGCGGTATTTCTAGACCGAAGCTCTAGCCTGACCGAGATTATCGTCGTGCTTGTCGCAGAAATAGATGGGGCAGAATAAGCGCCTAGAAAAGAGTTGATTCCGGGTAGGATGTGTAAGGTCGTTCTTGAATACTTTAGAACCACGAAAAAGTATATCGAGAAGCATGATGTAGCATCATGAATTTCACCGTTCACGAGCGTTGATAAAACTGTTCTCTACTAGCACGATGTAATCGGCCTTACTTATAAGTACTCACCACAACGACGGAGTTAGCCTTTGATAAAGTTTGTGTTGGGAATTATCTTCCTCGCGACCGCAACCACAGCGACGAGTCAGAACTCGGTGTATGAATTCAAGAATGACTATCGTCCGAAATATGGAAACACACTGACTATAGACAAATTTTCAGAACTTCAGGTAAATAGCGATGTCGTTGTTCTAGATGTGCGTTTGGAAGAAGACTTCAAGAAGGACCCAAATCTGATTCCCGGGGCAGAGTACAAGAATCCTGAGTTGCTCCCCCAATGGATAAGTGAGCTCGATAAGACCAAGGAAGTGGTCGTATATTGCGTTGCTGGCAAATGGGTCAGTCAGAAGATTGCCTTTCTACTTGATCAAAATGGCATAAATGTTAGAAGCCTTGAAGGCGGGTTCGAGGCATGGAAAGCACAGCAGGGTAAGGAATAGCTTCGAATACCCAACTAATAGCAGGCAATGAAACTCGTATAGTGTATCGCGTGCTATAAATACTGAGCGGTGAGAGATTCAGAATGTACTACTTTAAACTAGCTATAGGCACCTTATTGCTTATTGCGCTTTGGATAGGTTTTGTTGTCGTTACTGCTTTCTATGGGTGGTGGATGAAACCTATTGCTTCCGCTGGAAATACCGAGGAATTTTTTAACAGGGCACAGGAAATCCTCGTAGAAGAGAACACAGGAAATGCCGCGTTCATACTTATCGAAAATGGAGAAATAGCCAGAGAATATTATTCAAGCTCTAAAGAACCAATAGATAGAAATACGTTGTTCTCAACCGCTTCAATGAGTAAATGGCTAGCTGCCAACGGAGTAATGAAGCTTGTGCAGGACGGGAAGATCGAATTGGACGAGCCAGTATCGACCTACCTTTCTCGATGGGAATTACCACCGAGTGAATTTAGCAACGATGAGGTAACAGTTCGACATCTGCTCAGTCACAAAGCCGGGCTAAGCGATGGGCTTGGATTTGGTGATTACGGTACTACCGACTTTAGAAGAATCTTTATCTAACCCACGCACATCCAGCGGCGGGAAGGTCGAGCTTGTTGTCAGCGCAAGGCCTGGCTCGCAGTGGGAATATTCGGGCGGTAGCTACCTAATACTTGAACTACTTGTTGAGGAAGTGTCGGGCATGACATTCGAAGAATACATGAGCGACGAATTCTTCAATCCACTGAGTATGGCTACATCGACTTATCGGTCCATCAACAATTTTGAGAATAACTCTGGTTCATACGATCGCTACGGAGAGCCGGCGGCTATCTATCAATATGCATCCAGCGCAGCCACCGGATTCGCCACATCCAGCGCGGATCTGTCCAAATTTGTTTTAGCACAGATGCCTGGTCTAGAAACCGAGAGCGTACTAAGCCCTGATACAGTGAAAAGTATGCGAGAACCCCATGGAAGAACTTCGGGAATCGATGTTTGGGGCTTGGGCACTATATTGTACGCACCGACTAAAAATGGTGATTATGTCTTCGGGCATGACGGCGGGAATGACCCTGCGATTAATAGCACGGCCAGGATTAATCCTGATAATGGGGACGCTATTGTAATACTTGAAACAGGACACCTTTCTTTAGCGACGAACATTGGCTCTCAATGGGTGCTATGGCAGACCGGATACCCTGACGTCTTGGATTCAGATTCGGTTATACGAAGCATGTTCTTGCCCACTATACTTGGCTTAATAATCATTTTATTGGCAACCGTGTTTCTCGGCGTTGGCCGTTTTCGACAAGTGTCAAGTGGCCGAGAATAAACAACAATCGATAAAATAGTCGCCAGAATGTAATTAGTTCAAGAAGTTCGCGCCTACTTTTTTGAAAGGAAAGTTAAGGATTGATCCGAAAAGATTCTTGCTGTCCAAACATTTTCATGGACGATATGTAATTAGGAACTGTGATATTAGGAGTGTTGAATGAAGACGATGAATTGTAAACAATTGGGTGGAGCCTGCACTGAAGAGTTTCGCGCAGAAACTTTCGATGAAATGGCAGAACTGAGCAAACAACACGCGATGGAAATGTTCGAAAAGCAGGACTCCGCGCATCTAAGTGCCAAGGAGGAGATGATGGCCTTAATGAAAGAGCCAGAGGCAATGACGGCCTGGTTCAATTCTAAGAGGAAGGAGTTCGAAGATTTACCCGAAGACTGACCTCGTAATAAAGAGATAGACTGCATGATCTAAGATGGAAAACACTATGATGCCAACGCCTTTTGATTATTGCCCAACCCTGGAAGGTCCTCGAGTTACCGTGCGTCCGCTACGCAAAGACGATTGGGAGGGCATGTTCTCGGCAGCGGCCAACCCAAGAGTGTGGGAGAACCATCCCGTGAGCGACCGCTATCAAGAGTCCGTGTTCCGCGGATTCTTTGAAGATTCTATAGCAAGCGGTAGCGCCTTTGCTTTCGTCGACCGCGAGAACGACAGGATAATCGGTTCAAGTCGTTATCACGGGCTCGACGAAGAATCGAGCGAGATAGAGATCGGCTGGACCTTCCTGGATCATGATTATTGGGGTGGCAGCTATAACGCCGAGATCAAGAAGCTTATGTTAGACCATGCTTTTCAGTTTGTGGACACCGTTGTGTTCTGGGTGGGAGATACTAACGTCGTGTCGATGCGAGCGATGGAGAAGATTGGCGGAGTGAAGCGTAAAGAGTTAAAGGTAAGAGTACTGAATGGTATTAGCTATCCGCATATCATTTATGAGATTCAGAAACCTTAAGTACACACGCTTCTAATAGTCGGCAGAATCAAAAAAGGCTTCTTGGCTCGTATAGCCAAGAAGCCTTTTTGGTTTTCAGGCGGTTCAGTTTTATTGCTGCTTGGCCGCCTCTTCGGCTTCTTGTCGGCGTGCACCAGCTAGGATGCCAGGCATTGCATAGTTGCCTTCGTGGCAGGCATATTCATACAGTGGCCCTTCGGTTTCGTGATAGCTCATCTCCGCAGTCCAGGGTTGGATATACAGGTTGGAATCGTCAACGGTAAACTGATAGACGATCTCGGTATCCGAATAGCGACTAAAGCGTTCAATAATTCTGCCCTCGGGCGAGATTGGGATGGAGCTCTGTGACATCTGCAGTGGGTTAATATTGACTGTCTCCACTACCAGGGTATCTCCCTCGTACCAGCCGCGGGAATCACCGAACCAGGGTGAGTGAACTTCCGGGCGAGTGTTTGCGCGTGCTTGCTCTGCAGAATCGAAAAGCGGCACGATGCGAGCATCGTGAGCCATCTCGACACTGATCATGAAGTAGTCGTCAGTTTGCACAAACTGATAGGTGCTGTTGTATAGGGTGCCCATCATGCCAGGACCTGCCGTATTGCCAAATCCGATTAGGCAGCGTTCGGCTATGGGTATAGCCTCTGGACCGGATGTATCTCCAACACCGGTGAGATAACGAGCGCCAAAATTGGTGCGTTTTAAATCGTAGGTTGGTGTTTCCAGGCGCGGGATGCGACCGTTTGGAGGATCAATAATAAGCGAAGTCCTGAATTCACCCTTTACCAATGCCAGTGTCGAGCCAGGATCAGTCCAGAAAAGATTATAGCCACGCAAGCCGAAGTCTTCGCCACCTACCGGCGGTGCGCCAGTTTCCGGGTCGATCGCAGGTCCGGCTTCGATATTCTCCACCGAAATACCAGCAATGCCTGAGTTTGCGACGATCTGTTCCGCCACTTCGGCCGATACGACCAGGTCTTCAACACCGCGTGGGCGTGTAAGCCCAGTACGGGAAGCATTCGTCCAGATTCCACTTAGTTGCGGTTTGTCCTGAGCCTGAGCTACGCTGAAAGGCGCGAGTAATAACAAGCTAATGCCCGTAATCACTGAACCGAGGGATAGTTTCTTGAGTTTTGACATTGTTAGTCTCCCAATTTCACTGCCAATAGATGTAGCAGTACTTAAATCTATTTTGTGGAGCACATGATAATGGAAATGCCGCCAAATTACGGCAAAAACAACTAATTTAGTCGCCTGGGCGCCATTTTATCATGGGTTTTCGGCCTGTTCTGATCTACAACAAAGGTCTAGAGATAGAATTGGAGGGAGAGTTGGGTTTAGCTTCCGAGAACTATGATCGCTCTAAATGGCGTCGCTCACACTCGAAAGGTTGAAGTCGCGCACTTTTAGCGCGGGTACGACTATCGGTGTACTCACAGAACTGTTTTCAGATGCAGCTACGCGCACAGACGGTCCAATCATGTCTACGTTCTGTAGCATGTCGACCAGGGATTGATTGAAGCGAAAATTCGTGACCGGCCTTGTAATGCGGCCATTCTCAATCAGAAAGGTTCCATCCCGTGTCAGTCCGGTATAAGAAATAATCCTGGGATTTAAGCCGCGTATATACCAGAAGCGCGTGAGTAGAACGCCACGCTCAGTGGAGGCAATCATTTCCTCCATGGAATCGTTTCCGCCTGCCATGATGAGATTGGAAGGGCCGGGTAGGGCTTCTTGCCCGAGTTGTTCTGCCCAGAAGCGTGAGCGCGATAGATCTTCCAGAGTACCCGAGCGAACCCAATCTTGACGCCGCACGGCTTGGCCTACACTGTTGAACGCACTAGTCTCGGCATCGGGAAAAGCAGGATCGCTATAAATATTGATGCGATCGTCGAATACTTGCTCACCGATTCGATTACCGCCGCCGGTCTTGGAAAAGTAAGAGCGGCCTTCATCTGCGGTGCGTTGATTAAATGTATTTTGCATACGCAGCATCAACATGCCGACGGCCGTAGGTTCCAAAATTGCCGTATATTTGCCCGGTTCCAAATCGGTCTTGCGCCAGTCACGGCATTTGCCCACGGCATCATCGGCGATGCGCTGACTCTCGATGTTATTCCAATCGTTTGCCTCGTCACCGGCCCAGCCGGATTGTAAGCCATCTCTTGTGCGCGAGGTGAGCGTGTAGGCGACGCCAGTACTGGAATGCGCACCGTACAATCCGTTTGAAGTTGCTACTGTGCGAGTACCAGCGCGCACGTCCATATAGGAGGCAGCAATCTGACCAGCTGCATCGGCTTGTCGAATGGCGATGGCAGCGGCCTCCGCGCGTGTAAGGGCTTCTAACTCGCCGGTTGATTCATAGTATGCTGGGATGTCTTGATAGTTTTGCGCGCCTAGTTCGGCAACATACTCTGGACTTTCCGGAGCTAAACGAGCCAATGACTCGGAACGACGAACGGCGGCGAGGAGCGCATCGTCTTCGAAACTATTCGTATTGATGGACGCAACTCGTTTACCAAAGATACTTGTTATATTGATTGAAGTTGCATCGGCTCCACCGGCACTGGTGATTCTGTTCGTTGCAACTCGAGTGTAGCCTCGCCAGCCCGAGTCGATATTCACGCGACACTGATCGGCATTCGACAGTTGAATGATCCGGTCACTTATTGCCTTTATGTCGTCGGTCGAAAGACCTTTCGCTTCTGCCATCTGCTAACCTGTGTTAAGTCAATGTCTAAACCGTTCTAAAGCTAGACCCGAGCTAGGCCGTGTTGATAATGTCTATGTCTCTAAACAACGAGACAGGACAACCATGGGACACGGCATTAACCTGAATCGGTTGTCCCTTCGCATCGCCAAATGATGCCCCCAAGTAATAAGTGCCAGGGCCGCCAATTGTATCGAGAGCATTCCAGAACTCAGGCGTTCGGCCTACGTACGCTACATCGCGTAGCATGCGGACTTTACGCCCATTGCGTATCTCCCAGAAAACCTGGCCGGCAAACTGAATATTATAGCGTTGCTGATCGATGGAGTAGGAACCGCGTCCTTCAACTAAAATACCGCGGTCGGTATTGGCAATGACATCGTCTTCACTCAGGTCTTCCTCGCCGGGCAGCATGCTGACATTTGGCATGCGTTGAAACGGCATACTTTCCCAGTTCTGACCATAGGAGCAGCCATGGCTTCGAGCAATGCCAGTGTATTGTGATATCCAATCGGCCTGCTCTCTAGTAGTTTGATAGTCCACAAACATTCCGTCTTTAATTATGGGCCAGGTCTCGGCTGGGACACCTTCGTCGTCCCAACCGGTGGTGGCACAGCCACCGAACTCAGTGCGATTGCCTACAAATTGTAGAAAATCCGGTCCCAGACGTAGCTTATTTATCACATCCTCTGGTGGATAGATAAAAGAGGTGCCTGCATAGTTCGCTTCAAACCCGAGGGCGCGATCCAGCTCAGTCGGATGACCGATTGACTCGTGTATCGTTAACCAAAGATTCGAAGGATGTAGCACAAGGTCCCATTTGCCGGGCTCAACCGAAGGAGCCTCAAGCTTCATCGCTGCTTCTTCTGCCCAGCAGCCGGCGCTAGCTGCGAGCTCAAGGCCGCGTATGTATTCGTAGCCCCTGCCAGCAGGTTCTACAACCGCACCGCGAGTTTGAAAGTCACTGCCATCTGGCGATATCGCGGTGATGTTTATGGAGGGATTAATTCGCAGAAGCGTCTGTCTAACAACAGAGCCTTCGGAAGTTGCCAATAATCTCTCTTCCTTAACAGAGAGGATGCTGCTGTTAGTAAACCGTATATTGTTAACTCGCAGTGCTTCTTCATTGATGCGCAGAAGCAGTGCAGCCTTGTCTTCTAATGAGACGTCGAAGGGATCGACAGAGTGGGGCGTGATCCAGTCTGCATCGGGAAAAACATCGACCGGAGCGAGAACCGATTCTGATGGAGCCACTTCGTTATTGGCAGTTGCAATGGCGACGGCTTCGCGGGCCATGGCGGTAACTGCATCTCGTGTGAAAATCTGCGTCGCCGAGAACCCCCAAGAACCGCCAACCAAGGCGCGCACATTGATCCCGAATGAATCAGTGCTCTGGACTTGGGTAATCATCTGTTCCCGTGCACCAATTGCCTCGAACTGAGTTCGGATTATGCGGCCATCGGCATATTGTGCTCCTGCGCTTCTCGCGACATCGATAGCATGCAGTAATAGTTCGCGCTCCGTGGATGTCATGCTCTGTGCGGCAACTGGCTTGGTGCTGGGCAGGACTATTCCTGCTGCGGCAACAGCAGCAGATAGCCGCATAAAATCGCGCCGGGACAAATTTTCCGGGATTTGTAGAGGAGTGCCAGTTTTAGAAAGGGAACCGCGATGGTTCTGTGGTGTGGGGAAAGGATTCACGTTTTGTTGCGATCTCGGATGATTGGATTACGTTATCTCTTCGAAGCAGCATAACTTACGCGGACTGGTATGCCAATCGACTCGCCAGAATCGCAATCAGGGTTCTGGAGGGCACGCAAATTTGGAAAGATTGACTTAGTGTATTTTCAACACTATTATAAGTTTCAAATATACTCTAAGTGCTTAGAAATGGCGTCCAAGAAATACACCTACGCGTACCCGCACCCTGCCGTAACAACGGACATTGTCGTCTTTACCGTTAGAGAGGGGCGCCTAAAGCTGCTCCTAATAGAGCGAAACCTAACGCCATTTAAGGGGAGTTGGGCACTACCGGGTGGCTTCGTCGCCTTGGACGAAGACATAGACGAATGCGCAAGGCGGGAGTTGGCCGAAGAGACCGGAGTAGAGGATATCTATCTGGAACAGCTCAGGGCCTATGGCGATCCTGACAGGGACCCCCGGGAAAGGGTCATTACTATTGCCTACTTCGCATTGATAGCATCAGACAAGATTCAGATCAGGGCAGACACGGATGCAGCCGCGGTGAATTGGTTTAGTGTGGATGAGCTGCCCAAGCTCGCCTTCGATCATGCCGTAATCGTAGATGACGCAAAGAAGCGACTTCAAGGAAAGCTGAATAGTTCCGCTATTGCGTTCCAGTTCCTGCCAGCGGAATTCACGCTACGTGAACTTCAGCAAGTTCACGAAATTATTGGGGAAGAAGAGATCGACAAGCGCAATTTCAGAAAGTGGGTGCTCGGTCTGGATGCAATCAAAGAAACAGGAAAGCAAACCAGCACCGGCGCGCATAGGCCAGCGAAGCTCTATCGCTTATCGAAATCACGGAAGCCAAAAAGATGACTGTGGTGTTGCAACTAGCATTCGAGGAACGAGTGGAATGAGGGCAATTGCTTGCAGAAAGTACGGACCACCGGAGGTACTTGAATTATTCGACGCGCCCAAGCCCATCCCCAAAGACGACGAAATCCTAATTCGAATCGTCGCTGCAAATATCTTTCCAGGCGATTGCGAATTGCGCCGTTTCGATGTGCATCCTAGCCTATGGATAATTGTTCGATTGATGATAGGTATTACACGGCCGCGGAACCCAATCCTTGGGCAGGAAATGTCCGGAGAAGTTGAAGCCGTCGGAAAAGAAGTTAGTAATTACAAAGTTGGCGACGAAGTTTTCGGAAGTACGAGGATGCTTCAGGGCGCCTATGCCGAATACATTTGCATACCCGCAAAATACGGATTTGCAAAGCGGCCGTCGAATGTCAGTCATCTATCGGCGGCAACACTGGCAGTTGGCGGAACGAATGCGTTGCATTTTATTCGCAAGGCCAACTTGATACACGGCGAGAAGATTCTAATCTTTGGAGCTGCCGGTTCGATTGGAACCTACGCCATCCAACTAGCGAAAATTGCGGGGGCTGAGGTCACTGCAGTAGATAGCGGCAAGAAACTAGGGCTATTGAAGACGCTAGGTGCTGACAAGCAGATCGACTACCAGGAAGAAGACTTCACTAAGAATGGAATTCGTTACGACGTCATCTTAGACGTAGTTGGTAAGAGTCCTTATGGGGCAAGCCTAAGATCATTAACGGTAGGGGGGCGCTATGTGCTTGCGAATGTGGGCTTGTCGGTCATGCTCCGCGGCTTATGGACATCCCTGGTCAGCGACAAGAGCGTTCTCTATCAACTTGCCTCTATGAGCACGGAACATCTACAAGAACTTAGAGACTTAATCGCGGACGGTAAGATCGAGGCGGCAATAGACCGAACCTACACTTTAGAAGAAGTGGTAGAAGCACATCGCTATATAGAGTCGGGAAATAAAGCCGGGCATGTAGTACTCAAAGTCGGAGAGGAGAAATGAAAACAGTATCCTTCGAGCGTTATGGTGGCATCGAAGTACTTCACTTAATAGATGTCGATATGCCAGTGCCCAAAGAGAACGAAGTACTTATTAAGGTGTATGCAGCCTCGCTCAATGATTGGGATACGGGCCAGTCTCTAAGCTCGCCGCTATTCATGCGCCTGTTCACCGGCTTGCTTAAACCCAAACCCCAATTCCAACGCCCGGGATGCGACGTCGCCGGAATAGTCGAATCCGTGGGAACAGAAGTGGATCAATTGAAGGCTGGCGATCGTGTCTACGGCGATCTCTGTGTCAGCGGCTTCCGTAGCTTCTCCGAATATGTCTGCGTATCGGAAAATACTCTTTCACGAATACCCAAAGGGATGTCTTACGAGCAGGCAGCTTGCTTGCCGCAGGCAGGGCAGTTGGCCGTGCAGGGGCTAATCGATGTAGGAAAACTACAGGCAGGACAACGGTTGTTAATTAATGGTGCGGGCGGTGGTGCCGGCACTATTGGTGTTCAGCTCGCTAAGGCTATAGGCTGTGAGATAACGGTGGTAGATAAGGCCTGTAAACTCGACATGCTGCTTGCGCTAGGGGCAGATCACGCTATCGATTATGAAGAGAAAGATTTCTGCACTCTGAACGAGCAGTACGATCTCATATTTGATACACGAACCACTCGCTCACCTTTTTCCCATAACAAGGCACTGGCGGAAGGCGGTCAATACGTCACCGTTGGCGGCTCGATGCCTAGATACCTACAGAGCCTCATATTGAACCCAATACTTTCTCGAGTCTATGGTAAAAGTCACCGCTTAGTTGCGCAGAAACCCAACAAAGATCTTGCGCTACTCGGAGAGATGTTTGAGAAGGGAAAGCTTCTGCCAGTAATCGACAGTGTCCACGACCTGAGCGACTTTAGAACTGCCTATGAGAGGTTTCTCTCAGCTCGGCAAAACGGGAACGTTGTAATCGTTATGAATCAGACTGAGGATTAGTAGTTAGGAGCGTTGCCACACGAGGCACTGATTGTTGGCAGGCATGATATTGTCTTCCAGAAGTTTCAATCCGACCTGGGATGCAAGCTCTGTGACCCATTCGAAGTCGCGCACGCCGCTTACCGGGTCTCTATCCTTCAGCCAAAGATCGAAGCCGGCATTACTTTCTGTAGTAAACTCGCCTGCGTACTTGAAGGGTCCGTACACAATTAACTTGCCATCGTCTTCGAGGTGTTCGCCAATTCCCTTGAAGAAGTTCCCGACAGAGGGCGCGGACATGATGTGTAGACTATTCGCACTAAAGATCGCGGTCGCTTTGTTGAATTCCCAAGGAGAGGCATTCACATCGATAGGAATAGCAGCTGGCAGGTTAGGAAGTTTGGCGCTTTCTATACGTAGGTTAAGGATGTCTACGTTGCTCGGAATATCCGACGATTGCCAATGCAGGCCCGGCATACTCTGGGCAAAGTGTACGGCATGCTGACCCGTACCGCCGGCGAGTTCCAGCACACGGTCGCCGGCACTCAGATGTCTTTGGAGTATCTCGAGAACAAATTGCTTATTATTCTCACAGGCCTGACTGAAGGGGAGCTCTTCCATCCCGGCTATTGAGCGTCACGCAAGAATACGGGTTGAGCGGGAGTCGATTCCTCTTCGCTATAGCGATAACCCTCGACGTTGAATTCTTTCAGCTTTCTCGGATCCTTGATTCTGTTTTTGATGATGAAGGCGGCCATAGAGCCACGAGCCTTCTTCGCGAAGAAGCTGACTATCTTGTATTTCCCGTTAGAAAAATCTTTGAACACAGGAGAGACGATTTCCGCATTCAGCTCTTTTGGCTTGATGGCGCTGAAATATTCTTTTGAGGCCAGGTTAACCAGGATCGGTTTCTCGTCATGTTCAAACAGTTCGTTAAGGTTTTCGGTTAGTTTCCTATCCCAGAACTCGTAGAGGTTTTTGCCCTTTTTGTTCTCAAATCGAGACCCCATCTCGAGCCTATAAGCTTGCATCAAATCCAGTGGACGCAATAGTCCATAGAGCCCGGAGAGTATGCGCAAATTTTTCTGTGCAAAGTTTATGTCTGCGGTGGAAAATTTCTCCGCTTCCATTCCGATGTATACGTCGCCCTTGAATGCGTACAGCGCCTGTTTCGCGTTCTTTAGGTCGAAGGGCGTGTGCCAGTTTGCATAGCGCTCATGATTAAGCTCGCCCAGATCGCTGCTGATATGCATGAGCTCGGAGAAATCTTCCGGACTAAGCTTTTGCAGCTGGCCTACGAGCTCAGTGGACTCTTCGAGATACTGTGGCTCGGTAAATCTTCGTGTACGAGCCTTCGAGGTGAAATCTAGGGACTTGGCTGGCGAAACTACAATCAACATGCTCTGATTACTCTTGTATTACGTGTCGGTGATGCTAGTGAATTTATATGTGACGAGACTATTCCTGATCTTCGAAATCCAGCCACCACTGAAGAGGGGTGGTTCCGTCTTCGGGATCGTAGACATTGCCATAGTACCAAACTGTATCCGGATAATCCCTGCAGACCTCGCTTAACATATCTTCAATGGTCTGAAAGCCGATTGAGAAGTGTATGCTATAGACTAGGGCTCGATCGGTCTGCCCATCAAGACTGCCTCCCAGCTTCTCGATTTTCGCCGTCAGGGTTTCTGCCAGCACGTCCAGCTGGTGCACGCGGAAGACGCGAATAGAAAGATTGCCGCTGCGGCGCAGCAGTTCGTACTGAGCGGTCGAGACATTGATGACCTTCAGCTTGTCGCCCGCAGCAAGATTGCGAGTGAGCAGTGGCGACCGAACCAGTCTGATCTCGTCTTCGCTGTCCTCTACCAGTTCGATCTCTAGGCTCTCGAACACCGGGTCGCCCTCTGGGTTGATGCCGGCGAGGAAGGGTAGTTCGATTTTCTCAGTCGTTTCGAGGTCTTTCGGGGGACTCAATGGTGGCACCTTGCTTAGTTCTGTGGATGGAAGTCTGTTTAATCGGTAAGCTGACTGGCAAGGCGACTTACTCAGGCAGTTACGGACCACAATGATAGAGCGACTACAGCGAATTGCCACTATTTTGGCCCGGTTTCGGTTGCCGATATTTGTACTCGCTGGATTCTCCCTGATTGTGCTCGTTTTGAGCGTGGTGGAGAACCCCTGGCTGAGCTCAGATGATCTATTGATGCCGTCCATTCTCGGTTTCTGCTGGTCTCTAATGCTCTACAGCACCAGTGAGCTTTTCCAGGCAGTGCCCGGAAACGTGGGGACTGAAGCTACTTTTCGTCGGCGATTCTCCGTTCGTATTAGGCGCTCACTATATTGGTTTATGGGCATTCTGAGCGTTTGCAGCACGGCGGCGCTTCTGGTGCTCAGCTATCAGTTGTTGCGAGTTTGGCTATGAGTCTCGATTTTCCCCTTGGTATGTAATAATGGCCGCCGAAAATTCGATCTGGGTCGAGCGCGAGTATTAATACTACACAGCAAGAATAATGTGCAGCTAGCACAAGAATAAATCATGGAAAAGCTTTCTCTTTTCATCGACAGGCTATCGCATCAATTGGGTCAAACCTTCTCTTGGCTAACTCTATCCATGGTGATAGTTATGGCTGTCATCGTAGTCCTACGCTATGTATTTCAGATTGGTTCGATTGCACTACAAGAGTCGGTAATCTATATCAATGCTCTCATCTTTACCTTCGGTGTCGCCTACACACTTAAGGAACAGGGTCACGTTCGCGTCGACATATTCTATAGTCGACTAAGCGAAAGACGTCGCGCCTGGGTAGATGTACTTGGCACGCTAATATTCCTTATCCCGTCTGCTGTATTTATCATTTGGATAAGTTGGGACTATGTATCTGTCTCCTGGAGGATTCGGGAAGGCTCTGCCGAGTCTAGTGGTCTGCCTTTTGTCTTTGTTCTAAAATCGGCGATCTTGGTTCTGCCTGCTTTGTTGTTACTGCAGGGCGTATCGGAATTGATTAAGGCGGTCTCCATACTTAGACGACGAGACCGACAGTGATAGAACTCATCCCCATTTTCTTCTTTCTCATCGTGTGCCTAGTTTTGATGGCGGGCTATCCGGTAGCACTTTCGCTTACAGGTGTGTCGCTAGGATTTGCTGCTATTGGGTCGCTAGTCGGTGTCTTCGATACGTCGTATATCACGCTCATTCCAAACCGCATATACGGCTTGTTGGTAAACCAGAACCTCTTTGCCGTGCCGCTGTTTGTCTTCATGGGTACGATGTTGGAGCGTAGCCGCATAGCTGAAGATCTGCTGAAGAATATGGCAGTCGTGTTCGGTAAGTTCCCCGGCGGCCTCGGCATCTCGGTCATCATCGTCGGTATGTTGCTGGCGGCTAGCACCGGTATCGTCGGCGCAACTGTCGTTACCATGGGCATACTCTCGCTGCCGACTATGATGAAAGCCGGTTATAAGCCCTCTCTCGCCTGCGGCACTCTCTGTGCGACTGGAACGCTTGGCCAGATAATCCCGCCGTCGATCTGTCTGGTATTACTGGGCGAGGTAATCTCGAATGCCTATCAACAGTCGCAACTGAATGCCGGCGTGTTCGCGCCGGATTTCGTTTCAATAGGCGACCTGTTCGCCGGTGCCATTATCCCGGGTCTGCTGTTAGTCGTTGCCTACGCGGCGTATATGTTTTTCTTCGCTCTTTGGAGGCCAGAATCCGCCCCGCCTATGGCGCCGGATGATTTCGATGAAGACAGCAGTGTAGCCTTAGCCCTGGTCAAAGGCCTGCTTCCTCCGATTCTGCTCATGGTAGCCGTGCTGGGTTCCATTCTCTTGGGCATCGCTACACCAACGGAGGCGGCAAGCGTGGGGGCGGTTGGTGCGATGATTCTCGCCATCGCGAAGAGGGGCCTAAGAGTTTCTGTGTTGCAATCGGTAAGCGTGGAGACCATGCGCGTCACATCGATGGTATATCTTATTCTCATTGGCGCAACGATATTCTCGTCAGTTTTCAGGGGTTTCGGCGGGGACGTGTTGATCGAAGAGATGCTGATGAATCTACCCGGTGGTGTGGTGTCCGCCACACTCGTTGTGATGCTGCTAATCTTCTTTCTCGGCTTCATTCTGGACTTCATCGAGATTACATTCATGGTTGTGCCCCTCGTAGGTCCAATACTGCTGGCTATGGGATTGGATCCGATCTGGTTGGGCGTGATGATCGCTGTGAATCTGCAGACATCGTTCTTAACGCCGCCTTTTGGCTTTTCCCTTTTCTATCTGAGAAGCGTCGCACCTGCAGAGATCCGAACCAGCGACATTTATCGTGGTGTTGCCCCATTTGTTATCATGCAGCTCGCGCTGATGTTGCTGCTCGCATTGCAACCCGCATTGGCTACTTGGTTGCCGTCGATACTTTAGCCGAGCGACTACACTATTAAGGAAGCGTCTATGAGCAATACCGAAACGGGGCCGATAGGTGAACTAGCATTACAAACACTAGCGATGCCGAAGGACACGAATGCCAACGGCGATATCTTCGGTGGCTGGCTAGTGTCGCAGATGGATCTCGCGGCTGGAATAGCGAGCAAGCAGGCAACTCGTGGTCGTTCGGTTACTGTCGCTATTCAGAACGTACACTTCATTAGTCCGGTGAAAGTCGGGTCAACAGTCAGTTGCTTTACGCAAGTTGTAAAGACAGGGAAGACCTCGGTTCAGATTAACGTAGAGGTTTGGACGTCGATAATCAGTATCGACGAATTACCCAAGAAAGTAGCGGATGGGCTTTTCGTCTTTGTCGCGATCGATGAGGAGGGTAAGCCGAGACCCCTGCCACAATAATTCCGGGCGGACTAATAGAACTGTACTACCGAGCGAACTAGTTGGGTGGCAGCTTTCGTGCCTCCACATAGGCATCTTCTGCGATGCTGTGATAGTTCTCCACGCCAGCCTGAAAACTCTTATAGGAATCGTAGATGCGACGCGTCATCTCATCGGTCTCGGCGAGTTCGCTGACAACCTGATTGGATATCTCTCTTAGCTCGACGAGCACATCGTCAGGTAGCTTTCTCAGTTCCACGCCGTGTTCTTCTACCAATACTCGCAGCGCTTCGTTATTCCTCGCGGTGAGCTCATCAAGCAGCAGCTGATTCATCACCTCGGTGCCCGCCTTCAGGATCTCTTGAAGGTCTTCGGGCAAAGCTTCGAAGGCACTCTTGTTGAAGATCGTCTCCAGCGTCGAGCCGGGTTCGTGCCAGCCCGGATAATAATAGTAGTCGGCAACGGTGTGATAGCCCGCAGCCATGTCATTGAAGGGGCTCACAAACTCTGTGGCATCAAGTGCGCCGGTCTGCATGGCAGTAAATACCTCGCTGACCTGCATGGTGACCGGCGTGCCGCCGGCTCGACTGAATACTTCTCCGCCCAGGCCAGGGATTCTCATCTTCAAGCCCTGTAGATCGGAGAGGGAGTTTATCTCTTTGTTGAACCAGCCGAACATCTGCGTGCCGGACTGGCCGCCGCGCATCGGGATCAGGTTGAAGGGGGCATAGATCTCCTGCCATAACTCATTGCCGCCGCCGTAGCTTAGCCAGGCGTTCATCTCCGTGCCGGTGAGGCCGAATGGAATCGTGGAGAAGAATGGGGTACTAGGAATTTTGCCCTGCCAGTAGTAGGCCCCGGTGTGGCCGATCTCGGCAACGCCCTGTGATACCGCGTCGAACACCTCAAGACCGCCGACCAACTCATTGGCTCCATACACGCGAATCCGCATGCGGCCGTTGCTCATTTTCTCGACAATATCGGCGAAGTGTTCTGGGGACGTGCCCAGTGCTGGCAGATTCTTCGGCCAGGAGGTGATTAGCTTCCAGTTATATACTGTTTGCTCTTGGCCTACAGCCGCGCCTGTGGTGCCGCTTGGAGTGTCTGGGTTGCAGGCAATCAGAATCGACAGCAGGCCGACTAGAAGGAGTGTCTTGCTTGCTGCGCCGATTGAGTTAAAAGCATGCATGTTCTTATCCCTATGTGCACTAAGCACCAATTAATTACGCCAACACTTCCAGTTTTGCGTAGGATAGCACCAACCACTTACTACCTACCGAATCAAAGTTTACTTGTACACGAGCGTTTGGCCCCTGTCCCTCATAATTAAGTACAACCCCCTCACCGAACTTGCCATGAACTACACGCTGGCCCAAGGATAGCTCTGTCTGCGGCACTTCTATGTTGCCACCAAGGCTGTTACTGGCCCTACCGCCGATTCTGGTGTTGCCAAACGAAGGTCGGCTCACGCTAGACTTCATGCGGATTTCATCGAGTAGTTCTTTAGGAATCTCGTTAATGAACCTTGAAGGGCGACAGAGATTCACATCTCCGTGCATTCTCCTTGATTCAGCATGGCTCATATACAGTTTGGTTTTCGCTCGCGTAATGCCTACGTAGCAGAGCCTTCGTTCTTCCTCGAGGCCGGAAAGATTATCCATAGACATTTTGTGAGGAAAAAGCCCCTCCTCCATACCCGCCAGGAAGACGAGATGAAACTCTAAACCTTTCGCTGAGTGTAGAGTCATGAGCTGAACCGCGTCGTCGGACTCGTCCGCCTGTGTCTCGCCTGCATCCAGTGCGGCCTGATCGAGGAATGCCGACAGAAAGGTATTGGATTTCAGGTCGAAGTCGCCCTCGATGTCCGGATCGTCGAAGTTGCTGGCGGCGGTCACCAGTTCCTCGAGGTTCTCGATCCTGGAGCGAGCCTTTTCGCCACCTTCCTTCTCGTGGTGCTGAATCAAGCCCGTATGAGCGATGATATGTTCCGCCTTTTCTGCTAACTCCAGGTCGCTGCAGTCGCTGCTCAGGCTATCTATCAACTCCAGGAACGCCAGCACGGCATTAGATGCCCTCGAAGTCATGAGCGTCTCGTTCACACACTTACAACAGGCCTGCCACAGAGAGCTATTGTCTTCTCGTGCCACGCTGCGTATCTGCTCAATCGTGCGGCCACCGATGCCTCGTGTAGGCACGTTGATTACGCGTTCGATCGCGGTGTCATCGTCTCGATTTATCGTGAGCCTGAGATAGGCGAGCGCGTTCTTGATTTCCAGTCGTTCATAGAAACGATGACCGCCATATATGCGGTAGGGCATGCCCATTCGAAGAAGCGCTTCTTCGAGCTCTCGCGATTGGGCATTGGAGCGATAGAGGATGGCCGCATCGGAGCGGCGATTGCCGTTATTGAACCAGTCCTGCACGCGATCGACGATGAAGCGTGCCTCGTCCTGCTCGTTAAACGCCTCATACAGGCTAATCTGCTCGCCATCGGCACCGTCGGTCCATAGGTTCTTGCCAAGGCGACTAGTGTTGTTCGAGATTAGCTTGTTTGCAGCTTTGAGTATCGTGGAGGTTGAGCGGTAGTTCTGTTCGAGGCGAACCGTGTCCGCATCGCTGAAATCCACGTTGAATTGCTGGATGTTCTCTATCTTGGCGCCACGCCAGCCATAGATGGATTGATCATCGTCACCGACCACCATCAACTGATTCTGCGTTCCTGCCAGAACTCGCAGCCATGCATATTGAATCGAGTTCGTGTCTTGAAACTCGTCCACTAATATGTGCTTAAAGCGATGTTGATAGTGTTGCAGTATCTGCGGGTTTTTTAGCCAGAGTTCATGGGCTCTCAGCAGTATCTCCCCAAAATCGATCATGCCGCCACGATCACAGGCCTCCTCGTAGGCCTTGTAGACCTGCAACATGGTCTTTGTGTAGTCGTCTTCGAAATGATCGATGTTGGACGAGCGCAGGCCCTCGTCCTTCTGCGAATTGATATACCACTGGCATTGCTTGGCAGGCCATTTGTCCTCATCGATTTTAAGCGAGCGATTGATGCGTTTCACCAGTCGCAGCTGATCGTCGCTATCGAGAATCTGAAAATCCTCGACCAAGCCAGCTTCCTGCCAGTGTGATCGCAAAAGTCGATGGGCCAGGCCATGAAAGGTTCCCACCCACATGCCACCGAAAGAGTGACCCATCAGAGTCTCGATGCGGCCGCGCATCTCCCGTGCAGCCTTGTTGGTGAAGGTAACCGCCAATATTGAGAAAGGAGAGGCACCCTCAGCCTCCAACAGCCAGGCGATCCTATGCACCAGCACGCGGGTTTTGCCACTGCCGGCCCCAGCCAACACGAGAAGATGCTGGGCCGGGTTCGCTACCGCGTTTCGCTGCTCGTCGTTAAGGGAATCTAATATGTGGGATACATCCATGGCGCGCTATTCTATCAAACTGTGGCCGAGATTCTCCGCTTTATCTATGCAATATCTCAGGCAGTACAGTCTTAGAGAAAAAAGCCGAAGTTTGATAGACTACCGCGCCTGCAGTCGGCTCGGGGCAACATGTTCGCGGGAATTTAAGACGGTGCTCCGAGGGGGCAGCCTGAGAAACTAGGAGAAAGCTATGTCAGTCAGAACGGATAACGTGCCATTCGATTGGAAAGATCCATTTATGCTCGAAGAGCAGTTGTCGGAAGAAGAACGCCTGGTACGAGACACAGCGAAGCAGTACTCCCAAGAGAAGTTGCTGCCCCGCGTACGCGAAGCCTACCGGAAAGAAGAGACAGACCCCGAGATATTTCGTGAGATGGGCGCGCTAGGCCTACTCGGCTCCACTATCGAGGGTTATGGCTGCGCCGGTGTCAACTACGTCTGTTATGGCCTGATGGCGCGGGAAGTCGAGGCTGTAGATTCGGGCTATCGCTCTATGATGAGCGTACAGTCCAGTCTGGTAATGCACCCGATTAATACATTTGGTTCAGAAGAACAGAAACAGAAATATCTGCCGAAGTTGGCAAGTGGTGAATACATAGGTTGTTTTGGTCTTACCGAGCCCGATCATGGGTCCGACCCAGGCAGTATGATTACCAGGGCGAAATCTGTTGCAGGCGGTTATTCACTGACCGGGGCTAAAAACTGGATCAGCAACTCCCCAATAGCTGACGTATTCATCGTATGGGCAAAGGACGATGACGGCACTATTCGTGGTTTCATTCTCGACAAGGGAATGAAGGGCTTGAGCGCACCAAAGATCGAAGGAAAACTCGCGCTCCGAGCATCCATCACGGGCGAGATCGTCATGGACGAAGTGTTCGTGCCCGAAGAGAATAAACTACCCCACGCAAAGGGCCTCGCAGGTCCCTTTAGCTGTCTTAACTCGGCACGCCTCGGCATTGCCTGGGGTGCCCTCGGTGCAGCCGAGACTTGCTGGCATACTGCACTGCAATACACGATGGACAGAAAACAATTCGGCCGGCCACTTGCGGCGAATCAGCTAATCCAGAAGAAGCTGGCGATCATGCAAACCGACATCTCACTCGCATTACAGGGCTGTTTGCAGGCCTGTCGCCTCCGCGACGAGGGCAAATTGGCGGCGCCACTCATTTCTTTGCTAAAGCGTAACTCCTGCTTGAAGGCACTCGATGCCGCGCGAGAAGCTAGAGATATGTTGGGCGGAAATGGCATCTCGGATGAATTTCCGATCATGCGTCACTGTCAGAACCTGGAAGTAGTGAATACCTATGAGGGAACGCAGGACATTCATGCGTTAATTCTTGGTAGGTCACAGACGGGTATCCAAGCGTTCATGTAGCAGGCTTTTTACGGGGCTAGCCTCTGTGCATTTCGAGAGGCTGGCCCGCTACAGGCTACCGAGTAGCACACCGATAAAGATAACTGCACCAACCCAGTTATTATTCAAGAAGGCCTCGAAGCAGGGCCCTGGCAGTCGATCCCTGATGAGATATTGCTGATAGGCGAGAAGCCCACTTGCGACTATGAGCGAGAGAAAGTAGAACGTTCCCAGTTCGAATTGCCTACCGGCCAGAAACATAGCCAGAATAAACATCACCTGCAGACTACCGATAATAATCCTGTCGGCATCGCCAAATAATATTGCAGTAGACTTGACCCCTATTTCGATGTCGAACTCTCGATCTACCATTGCGTATTCTGTGTCGTAGGCCACAGTCCACATGCAATTGGCAACGAATAAGAGATAGGCAGACTGCGGTACGTCTCCAGTCGCCGCCGAAAAAGCCATGAGTATTCCCCAAGAGAACGCTATACCTAACACGAGCTGTGGCAGGTTCGTGAATCGCTTCATGAACGGATACACAGCTACGAGGGCGACAGCGGAAAAAGAGAGCACAATCGTTCTTTGGTTCGTAAGCAGCACCAAGCCGAAGCTAAGCAGGGAAAGTAGAGCAAAGCACAGGAAGGCATCTTTCCTGGTCAATGAACCCACGGCTAGTGGTCGTCGTTCGGTCCGCAAAACCTTTCCGTCGATCTTATGATCTGCGAAATCATTGACGCAGCAACCGGCCGATCGCATTAGCGCAGTGCCAGCGACAAAGATAAACAACAGAGAAAGTCTTGGGAAACCCTGTTCGGCGATCCAAAGTGCTGAGATCGTTGGCCATAGCAGCAGATAGATGCCGACAGGCTTATTAGCACGCGTGAGCTCCATGAAGGCCGGCAACTTTGCATACAGCTCCGGAAATCGAGATCGAAACTGTGAAACAAATTTTGCGCGAACTTTAGTGACAAATTCCATAAAGAAATAATGCTTGGCTACTGCGTATTGGAGAGCCGTTAGCATAGAAGACTTTACAGCGAGAGTAAAAACTAGTTTGGAGGTTTGCGAGATAGGTCGCGAATCGGAGATAGCGACCTTGTTAGCTAGACGTTGGCATAGTCGACGTTGTCTCCCAGCCAGCGCCTGATCAGGGGATCTATGATTTCCGGATATTTCTGCAGAACGATCTCTGAGGCATCCTTCACCTGATCCAGCAGGTCTGCGTCGCGACTGATATCGGCAACCTTAAAGCTCATTAATCCGGTCTGTGCAGTACCCAACACCTGCCCTGGCCCGCGCAGCTCGAGATCTTTCTCGGCGATGTAGAAACCATCGTTGCTCTCGCGCATCACTGATAGGCGCTGCTTGCCTGCCTTTGAGAGGGGGTTCTGGTACAGCAAAATGCAGTGACTATGCTTTGAGCCGCGGCCTACGCGACCCCTAAGCTGGTGCAATTGAGCCAGACCTAAGCGCTCGGGGTTCTCAATGACCATCAGGCTGGCATTGGGCACATCCACTCCAACTTCGATGACGGTGGTTGCTACGAGCAGCTGAAGCTCGCCCTGCTTAAAGCGCGACATGATATCTGCCTTCTCCGGCCCCTTCATGCGCCCATGAATAAGCCCGACCTTGATAGTCGGTAGCTGCTTCGTTAGCTGCTCGGCCGTTACCTCGGCTGCCTGACATTGCAGCGCCTCGCTTTCTTCGATCAGGGTGCAGACCCAATAGGCCTGGCTGTTCTCCTTACAGGCTTGTTCGATGCGTTGCATTACCTGCGCACGGCGATCGTTGGAGATGATCGCCGTGTTTACGGGGATTCGTCCCGGCGGTAGCTCGTCGATGATCGAGTTGTCGAGATCGGCATAGGCACTCATGGCCAGTGTCCGTGGTATTGGAGTCGCGGTCATTACTAGTTGGTGCGGACTCAGTGCATGCCGATTCGCCTTCTCGCGCAGAGCGAGTCGCTGATGGACTCCGAACCGATGCTGCTCATCGATGATAATTAAACCCAATTTGTTGTAGACGACCTCATCTTGAAATAGGGCGTGGGTTCCTACCAGTAACTGGCAGTCTCCATTGGCCACAGCCTCGAGTTGTTGCGCGCGAGCCTTCCCTTTAGTCTTGCCACTCAGCCATCCGACTTCGATATCGAGGGTCTGGAACCACTGACAGAAATTAGCGAAATGCTGCTCGGCCAACAACTCGGTCGGCGCCATCAATGCGACCTGATAGCCATCGGCTATTGCATGCAGAGTGGACAGAGCAGCGACCACAGTCTTGCCCGAGCCGACGTCCCCCTGCAGCAGCCTTAGCATTGGACAGGCCCGTGCGAGGTCATCACGGATCTCTCTATAGGCGCGCTGCTGCCCATTGGTGAGAGTGAATGGCAGTTGCTCCAGAAAATTCTTGGTCAGGGTCGGCGAGTCAGATAGCTGTGGAGCGGCCTGTTGCTGAGAGTCAGATTTGAATCGACGCATGCAGAGTCGATGAGCGAGTAATTCCTCGAAAGAGAGCCGGTGTTGACCGGGGTTCTTACCTTCGCTTATCCAGCTAAGAGGAGCTTCGATCGGCGGCCGGTGAATCAGTCTTATGGCATCGTGGAGTGGGGGAAGTTCGAACTGATCTATCAGTTCACGCGGCAGAAGTTCCTGTAGTGCTGAGCCTGGGATCTGATTGCTGGCTTCAGCCTTTGGCAAATAGGCCAGTGCCTGATTGGCGATGCTGCGCAGTCGCGCCTGACCCAAACCTTCTGTGGCTGGATAGATGGCAGTGAGGCAATCCTCGACGACAATGTCTTCTCCCTCCCGAACGACGCGGTATTCCGGATGAAATAACTCTAAGCCAGAGCGTCCGCGGCGAACCTCGCCATAGCAGCGGACCTGGCTGCCGACGGCCAGAGAGTTCTTCTGTGCATTGCTAAAGTGGAAGAATCGAAGAGTGAGGAAGCCGCTGCTGTCTCTTATTGTGCAGCCCAGGCTGCGGCGACGACCGAACTGAATATCGGTGGTGAGAACCTCTCCCTGCACCTGCACAGTTTCGCCGGCACTGATCGATCCGATTGCCGCGATGCGGGTCCTGTCTTCGTAGCGGAAGGGCAGATGAAACAGAAGATCCTGGAGGTTATATACGCCGATGGAGTTGAGTTTCGACTCCAGCGCAGCGCCGACGCCTTTCAAACGGGTGACGGGGATCTTATCTAACTGTTGGCTAGCGACGTTCACAAGGGGGTGATGTCCGATTCGGCGGAGAACCTCATAGTGAGTGGTTGGCGGTGCCGGATCGAGACAATCTAACTTTATCTGACACGCTAGTGCAAAGTATATGTGTTTTTATCCAGATTGTATAGATAACAAACCTACTGTATATACATACAGGTTAAATTTCTGATATAATTTCTGCCGAAATACCACTAACTTGCCGATACAATCGGTAACCCACTATTTTCTATGTGTTTGGGCGTAAATTGAAAGCAGATAATTTCAAAAAGAAATTTTACGAAGGGAGAGATCCCAGAGACCTACCGCTGTATGAGGTTTCTGAGGCTGCTCGTTATCTTCGTATTTCGTATTTCATTTTGTATTCTTGGCTTAGACCATTTCGATTTGCATCCCCTCATGGTTCCGATGTGGGAACGCTTATTCGGCGGCCAGAAGGTTGCAAGCAACTATCCTTCAACAATTTAATCGAAGCTCACGTTTTAAAGGGCCTGCGATTGAACCACCAAATGCCCACAGGAGAAATCCTTGAGTCAATTCGATATGCCGAGAAGGAGTTAGGCATTGAAAATTTGCTAACCAAGGAATTTAAGGCTGGGGCAAAACAGATGTTTGTTGAGCATATGGGCGAGTTGATTAGCTTAGGCAGAGGTGGTCAGTTTTCTATGGGTAAAATGCTAGATAAGTATCTACAGCGTATTACTTACGAAAACAGCGTTGCAGCTTCTTTAAACCCTTTTGTTTCCGAAAGCGCAGAGCGATATATCGAGATTTCTCCAGAAATATCTTTTGGGAAGCCAGTAGTAGCGAGTGCAGGAATAGAGACTCGCGTGATTGCCGACAGGTTTGAACTCGGAGAAGAAAATACCGATATAGCCGAAGATTACGGAATCACAGAGGCCGAGGTTGAAGAGGCGATCCTGTACGAAAGCAAACAAGCTGCCTGAGCCTACATATTTTGTTGATAGAAATTTAGGGAAGGCGATTGTTAAGACCTTGAGAGAAGCGGGATTCGCCGTTGAAGCTCACGACGACCATTTTCCACAAAAAACACCAGACACCACATGGATACCTGTGGTCGCCAAGAAAGGGTGGATAGCATTAACCAAAGACAGGCAAATATCTAAAAACGCAGCCGAGATTGATGCTTTTATGACTTCTGGAGGAAGGGCCTTCTTGCCTCATGGAATGATGAGACCTAGCGAGTTTGGTCTATTGTTAATACGGTCGAAAGATCGGTTGAACCGGTATTTGAATAAAAACAAGAACTCTCAATCAGGGCCATTTATGGCTAAGATTGGCCCCAACCCCAAGAAACCAGAGGCAGCGGGATTATTAGAGACATGGGTAAACAAAAAGGTATGGATGGAGAAGGTTCGGAAGAGGACAAGAGGGTAGATGATGTTCTCAGGCGTATGCTAAATACGCCTCCAGAATCCCATAAAAAAGCAAAGAAGGAAAAGAAGAAAAAAGCCGATAGTCAAGATTGAATGTAATCATTGAGTGGGCTAAGTTATCGATATGCAAAGAAATAGCCTAAATCTGAATAACTTCAACCCCTGGTGGGAGCGCAAACTCGCGGATTTCGGAAACGATACCATAGTTCCTAGCATCATCAGGCGTGATGTGGACATCCTTGAATCTCCGCGCACTGAGAATATTGTCGGGGATAGAAGCCCTCTCGCGCAGGATATTTTCCGTTCTACTGTCATCCGCCAGAGCGGCATTAAGCGAACTTTGTAACCTCTCTGCGGTCATTCCCTCGCTAGATGGCATGCTCGTAGGGTGTATAAGAAACATAGAGTGAGCGGAGCAGTATCGCTCATCGGCAGCTACGAATGCAGCGACAGCAATTGAGCTAACACTCCCTGTGTTATAGATCACCGTGTGGATAGGAAGCGACTTAATGTGGTTGTAAAGAAATATTCCGTCTGCCACATAGCCTCCTGCCGAACTAAATCCTAGGTGAACTTGATCGTACCCTTTGTTTACGGCTTCATTGAACGCGGCAGAAATTCTAGTGACACCACCCGACTCGATGGGCCCTGTAAACCCAAAATAGGCAATTTTAAGTCCGGCTAAATCTGGCATCACTCTTCCTCTTCACTGAACCACCAATCATGCTGAATTGATTCGATCTTACGGGCAAGGCGTTCGGCAGCCTTCTCCGCCTTATACTGTTTGTTGCGCGTTAGAACTTTGATAGGTTAGACGCTTGCCGCCGATCTGGCGGAGGGCAATATCAGCCCTCTCTGCATCGTCATAACCATTCTTAGTCCTGTGGTTGTATCGGAAATCAAACTCCGAGAGGTAGCGGTTTAGGTGGTGTTCGGCACAGTGCTGATAAGTGCCTTTCATGCCACGCTTGAACACAGAGAAGTAGTTTTCTACCGTGTTGGTATGTAGAAGAGGATTCTGCTTGTTCACATACTCTTTGATTGAGTGGTTTACAGTGTCGTGAGAGGCGAACCAAGGACCAATAGACTTGTAGAGCATTGCCTGATCGGTCATTAGCTTGGCTTCTCTGGCTAGATTCTTTCTGACTATAGGCTGGATAGTTTCTAGGTTCACTTTATCGACTACCATTGTTCTAGCGCGTTTAGTGTCACGATCTACTAGAGCCAGAATCTTACGCTTCTTGGAAGTGTGAGGCCCTTTCCCGTGGCCTTTCACATTGCCCATATAGGTTTCGTCTACCTCGACCATGCCGCCGCCAGTGCCGAAAGGCGTGTTTGATTCTTCTTTCATTGACTCTCTGATTCGGTGGCACATAAACCACGCAGTCTTATAGGTAACTCCGACAGTTCTATGTATCTGATGAGCTGAGATACCTTTCTTGGACGAACACATTAGATAGGTTGCCATTAGCCACTTATTCAAAGGCACTCTAGAACGCTCAAACACAGTGCCTACAGTGACAGTGAATTGTTTGCGGCATTCATACTGCTTGCACTTGTACAGTCCCTTACGACCGCCCTTGATAGGCCACGCGCCAGTATCACCACAATGAGGACACACAGGACCATTAGGCCAGCGCAATTCCTCTAGGTATTCACGAGCTGTTTCTTTATCTTGAAATTGGGGCTGAGTTAGATTGCACATAACGGCGTTCTCCACTAATATGGGTACTACTGTATGGAATCTCAGTGGGTGTGTCAAGTATATAATTATGGTTTTTATACAGTAGTGCTACGAAAGCACCAAGAAGCGGCGACCCTAGCCTAGTGCTGGGTAACTAGAGCGAGAGTACGGCGTCGATCTCAACAATAGAGCCTTTGGGAAGGGCGCTGACCTGAATCGTAGCCCGGGCCGGATATGGTTCGCTGAAATATTCCGCCATGATCTCATTGACCGTAGCGAAGTCGCCTAAGTCTGTAACGTAGATAGTCAGCTTCACCGCATTAGCAAGACTGCCACCGGCAGCTTCAGCCACGGCTATGAGGTTGCTAAATACTTGATGGGTCTGTGCGGCAATACCACCACTTACTATCTCCATGGTTTCTGGATTCAGGGGAATCTGTCCGGAGAGGAAGACCAGGGAGCCGGTCTTAATTGCCTGTGAGTAGGGGCCGATTGCCTGAGGTGCTGCATTGGAGTGAACTTGTTGAATATTTGTCATGATTCTTATCCGTGGATTCTAGGGGCTGCCAACGATATTCTTTATTGTCTTGCGTACCTTGCGGCTTTTAACGCGCGTTACCTTCGCCACCGGTTTGATGAGTCGCACGCGTTTCATGACGCGTGCGAGGTGGACACGATTATGCACATTGAGAGAGAGATTGACGATGCTAAATCGCGCATCTCTCTCTACTGTAGAGATTTTCTCTATGTTGGCATCTGTGCCCGTGATCGTCGTCGCTAGGGTGGCTATGATACCCCTTTCGTTTTCCAGCTCGACTCGCAACTCCACCGAAAATTCCCCCTCTACCTTGGGGTCCCAGCGCACCGATACACACTTCTCTGGATTATCGCGAATGTCGGCAATGTTATTGCAGTCGTCTGTGTGAATTACCATGCCCCTACCAGAACTAATATGACCCACGATAGGATCGCCTGGAATAGGGTGGCAACACTTGGCATAGTTCATCACCATGCCTTCGGAGCCACGTATATCGATAGAGCCCTGCTTGTCCGATTCCTTTCGCGCCTCATCGGTCGAGATGTTGTTTTGTGCTGTGAGACGCTGTGCAATCATAAGCGACATACGATTGCCCAGCCCAATTTCTTCTAACAAGTGATCCATGGATTTTAGTTTCGTCTGTTGCAATACGACATCGATGTTTTCGGGCGGAATGCTGTCTAGCTGATTGCTAAATCCGGCCAGTGCCTTGTTGAGTAGACGTCTGCCAAGTGCCACAGATTCTGACTGCTTCTGGTTCTTTAAGTAGTGGCGAATATTACTCCGTGCCTTGCCGGTGATGACAAAACTCAGCCAGGCAGGGTTGGGCTGTGTTCCGGGGGCGGTTATGATTTCTACAGTCTGGCCACTCTGCAGCGGCTCACTCAATGGCGCGAGGCGGCGACTAATTCGGCAGGCTACGCAGGAGTTACCTACATCGGTATGGATGGCATAGGCGAAATCTACGGCAGTGGAGCCAGCGGGCAATTCGAAAATTGTTCCCTTCGGCGTAAACACATAGATCTCATCGGGAAACAGATCGATCTTCACGTTCTCGATAAATTCCAGGGAATTACCTGCGTGTTTCTGCATGTCCAATAAGCCGTTTACCCATTCGCGCGCGCGCATGTGAGCATTGCTAGGCATATCGTCGTTGGATTTATACAGCCAGTGCGCCGCGATGCCGTTGTTTGCCATCGCCTCCATCTCTTCGGTACGAATCTGAATTTCGATAGGGACACCGTGCATGCCGAACAGAGCGGTGTGGAGTGACTGATAGCCATTCGCCTTCGGAATAGCTATGTAGTCTTTAAAGCGACCGGGCACCGGTTTGTATAAGCTATGCACCGCCCCAAGGACCCGGTAACAAGTGTCGACACGATCTACAATTATGCGAAACGCATATACATCCATGATCTCAGAGAAAGACTTGCGCTTACTGCGCATCTTCTCGTAGATGCTATACAGGTGTTTCTCGCGACCGGTGCAGCGACCGGGCAAGCCTTCCCGTTCGAGGCATGCCTCGATCGCGGTCTCGATCTTGGAAAGAATTTCTTTTCTGTTTCCACGAATGCGTTTCACCGCACCGGCGATGCGGCGCGCGCGCATTGGATAGATTGCCGCGAAGCCGAGTTCTTCAAATTCCACCCTGACAGTGTTCATGCCGAGTCGATTGGCTATGGGGGCGTAGATGTCTAGCGTCTCACGTGCGATGCGCCTGCGCTTGTCGGGTGCCAGTACATCGAGAGTGCGCATATTGTGGAGGCGGTCGGCAATCTTAACCAAGATTACTCTCAGGTCCTTCGCCATGGCCATCGCCATCTTCTGAAAGTTTTCGGCCTGCGCTTCGGCACGACTGCTGAATTTAATCTTATTGAGTTTACTCACGCCGTCGACTAGGTCGGCAACAGAATTGCCGAACTGCGTCTTGATCGCGGTCTTGGTAATACCGGTGTCTTCGATGACGTCATGCAGCATCGCGGCCATCAGGCTCTGATGGTCCATGTGCATTTCGCTGAGTATGCCGGCGACGGCAAGCGGGTGAGTGACGTAGGGGTCGCCGCTACGACGGAACTGACCCTCGTGGGCTTGTTCCGCGTAGTAATAGGCACGACGTACGTTGTTGACCTGCTCCTTACCGAGATAGCTGGTAAGACCTGAGGCTAGAGAGTCGATGTTGTCTATTGCTGGGACTTGCAAGACTCGACTCCTTGGTGATTAGGCTTCCGGTTTAGGCTCTTCAGTCTCGGCTGATTCATCCGTGGCAGCATCTGTAGCGGGGGCTGCTTCGCCTGCGTCGGCGGTTGCTTCCACGCTTTCTGCAATCTCAGCACTCGCTTCTACAGCAGAGTCTACTCCCTGAGATAGTTCTTCAAGTTCTACGCTTGGTGGCTTGGCGATTAGAATGCTGGCATCTATCAGGCCTTCTGCGATCTCTCTAAGCGCGAGTACGGTAGGTTTGTCGTTGTCGACGGGGACTAGCGCGTCTTTGCCGCCAGTCTGAATCTGACGCGAACGCTTGCTGGATACCATCACCAGTTCAAAGCGGTTATCAACGTTTTCCAA
>CAXBLN010000015.1:0-33721 GCA_963976555.1 uncultured Gammaproteobacteria bacterium | reverse complement strand
ATCCTACAGATATCAAGCTACTGGCACCCCGGAGACAATATCTCGATCGATTTATTTCCGGGCATATTGGCAGGGCAGTGGCTTTGTGACGCGAAACTTAGCAAGGGTAAAAATCTGCTAAGAACTGTGTTGCAGCAGAAACTGAGTAAGGCGCTAGTGACGGAATTGCAAACTCTTTGGTGGCCTATGCAAGCGGAGACAAGCCTGGCTGAATTCACCGATCACCAACTCCGGGCGATTGGCGACAAGCTCAATCAATGGCTGGTCAAGCCATCGGCTACAGAAGGATATCGTACTGCCGAAGTGACATTGGGTGGCGTTGATACCGACGGTATTAGCTCGAAAACTATGGAAGCCAAGCGGCATGCGGGCTTGTTTTTTATCGGCGAGGTACTAGATGTTAGTGGTCATCTCGGTGGTTTCAATTTCCAATGGGCCTGGTCCTCGGGTAATGCTGCCGGGCAATACGTTTAACGGTTATTGCCAACGTGCATTACGTGGGCTTCTATAATGTTGCGTGGGCTTCGTGCCCTGTGGCGAATTCAAAGAATGTATCGATCACTGCTAGATATCTATTCAGGCATGGTAAGAGGGACGTAAGAAGTTTATCATCCTCAGCGAAATCATCGCTTTTATCAACTTAAGCACCACTTTAAGTCTTTTGGATGCACGCTGCTTTTCTATGCTTATCTTTCCTCCTCCCATTGATGCAGAGCCGTCTTCTTCCAGTATTCCCGCGAAGCAAAATAGTTCAGGCATAAATTTCGTAGGTGCTCGTAAGGGTGCAACCGGCACTCTTGACGACCTGAAGACTAGCCCCCCAATTCCCAAGGCCTGGTTGAGGCCTTCAATTGTGAAGACAGTAATGGGCCGCCTAAACGCGGATCAGCAAAACCATACTCGGCTCAGTCTGGCTTCAATTATTCACAATCATTTCTTCGATCCTTCTAAAGACCGATATCGAATCGTCTGGTCCAAGAATATGATCACTTCGGCGGGGGTGTCCAGAATTCAAAGAAGAGGGGCTGAGGCGGAACTGGTCCTGCATCTTCGAGATGGCGAGGAAGAACGCGACGACAAACCACGATGGATGCGTCAGATCATTGAGCGTTTGTATGCTAAGGAGGGTAGAGCGAGAGAATCCGTTGAAGATTTTATTTATCTCACCTTGGTGCACGAGGCCAGTGAAATCCACGAGAGAAAGAAAGCGGAGACCCTAACACCCGGCATCAAAGCAGAAATAAGAGCTGAGATCGAAGAGGCGAAGGCCTATTTTTCCTTCCCCACAGAAAGAAAAAGAGCGTTGATGCAGTTGTACAGAACGCTCGATGAGACAGCTGATCCTCGCAAAAAGGTTTTCAGCCGCGAGCTCGAACTATTCGAGAGCATAGGCGAGGAGAATCTGGGTACGATCCAAGGCCTTTTGAAGTTGATTGAGTTTATAGTGGGGATGCCTGACTATGCCAGGGAGGCAATGATTTATCATGATGATAGAACCAGATTGCAACTTGCAAGAAGCCTGTTTGTCGATATCCTTCACAACTTTTCGAGCTCGAGTAAGACAGATAAGTGGGTAAGAGATGTTGAGCGCGCCGGTACTTTTTCCGATAAACCCGTCGAATACAAGTACACAGAAAACTCAAGAGCGCTAAGCAGTCAGGCAGAAGATATTTTCAATTCCGCCGCGAGAATTGTGCGCACACTGCAAGATGAAAATGCAGAGCCAGACTCGCTGCCAAGCAGGGATCGGAAGAAGCGTGTAATTGATAGTTTCAACAAAAAAATCGACGAAATTGAAGCGATTAAAAATGAGTTATGTATAGATGAAGTTCTAAGCATACCCTCCCAATTGAAGGACACGCTCGAGGAAAACAGGCTCAATCGACATTTCTCCTACATGGACAAGTTTGGAATCTATCATTCACTGAATCTATCCCGTCTCGACCTTCGGGGGCTAAATTTACATTCTGGCGACGATAAGCGAACCGAAAAAGACCATGCCCAGGAAATAAACCGACATAAAGATGAGCGCACGGATCTAAGAGGTGCCCACTTTGTAGGCAGTGATATTTCTGAACGGGCAAACCTCAATGCGGCACAAATGGATTTTTCTATCGCTTCCTATTCGAACTTAAGTGAGGTTGTTTTTACGCGAACCAAAGCTATCGGCATGATTCTCTATGGTGCGAATGCGAATGAAGCACAGTTCGAGCACGCGAAAATGACCGCCGCAGACGCAAGGGGAATGAGTGCTAGCTTCGCACGTATTCAGATGAAGGAAACGGATATTAACGGCATGAAAATATGGCAGTCCGATGTGCCCAGTTGGCAGCGGGCTTATGTTGATATCGTCCAGAATAGATCGGCGAAATCGAATGATGAAGCTGCAGGTGCAGATCGCGAATCATTAAAAGCCGAACTCGACTTCCTGGATGACTCGTTTCTAGACGAGCTGGAAGTAATAGATGAGACAGCCACTTTTCAAAGAGAGCAAACTTGGATCGAACTACGAGAAGTTGACGGTCAGCTTGATTTCTTAAAGGGAAGGGGTATTGTGTTTTACTCAAGAGATGAGGTTCTGGAATACAGTGAGAGGGAATAACGGCAGCTAGTATTCCGCTAATGGCCCAAGAAGAATCCCCTGGCTTCAGCTTTGAAAGTGGTGTAATGATATTCAGAGCCGCGATTGTGAAAGTGAGGTTAATACTATGAATCGTCAACTATTAGCTGGTCTGGTTGTTCTTATATCCGCATGCAATAGCAACAGCAATCCTCGTTCTTTCACCAATATGAATGAATTGGAACTTGCGCAATACAACCGCGGCCTGCCGGCGGAAAAGCAGGTCTTCTGCCTGCAGGATGCAGATTCATCAAGCTATATCCGCAAACGCGTGTGCCAGAGCTATGAAGACTGGATTCAACAAACCGAGAAAAGTGCGATGACATTGGATGTATTGAACTCGCTGCCCGGCTACAGCCCGGCCGATTCAATTCGATACGGGTCCTTTTGATCGGATACGAAAAGAGGCAGGGGTTCAATTTGCTGTGCCCGCTGAGTTCAAACTAGCGGATATTAGGCAATAGTGCGGTCATTTAATCATCGTTTGCTCAAGTAATAAGAAAGTTTATCTCTGCGGCGTTCGTATTGAGGTGTTAATCCTCAACTCAACTCGTCTCACCTCGCCTCACCACATCAAAAGCCCATTGCCCCTATCTCGGCTTCTTCCCTGACCTGCCTGGGCTTGACCAGTGCAGCCTCGCAAGCACATCGGATTCAGTCAGCCTCTCTAGACCGGACTGCCCCTGTTGTTCCCAATCAAACTATGCCACAGGGTATTCATGGGAGAGCATGGTAGATCTAGAGACCGTGGCTTGCCACTGACTATTAGTGAGCCCTGTAGTGTTAGCCTGAGGAATTTCAGTGTGATTCTCACCTAAAGTAAACCGCCCGGTATGTCGTATTTGATAGTGGAGCAGCCGCAACAGTCACAATTGCGACAACAGGACAGGCGTTGGAAAGCGATAGAGATTATGGTCTTTCATTTTGTATGACTGACTATCTGAGCAAGCCCTTCATAGCTTGTCAGCTACTTAGCTCGATTATTCGTTATGAAAATATGCCGCTTCTTGCTAGTAGCCGTGTTCTGCCCCTGATGTGAAAATGGACTAATACTAATGCGGGCAAAATGAGTTCGTCCGGCAATAAAAACACTTTGATGATGTCGAGAAATGCGGTTATTCGATTGTTTCGCAATCATAGTTGAAATTTCATGAATACTAAAAGCGCGCCTGGAATTGCACTCAGATTTGCTCAGAACGTGCCTGAGAAAATGGCAGATATTACTAATTATTTCATACCGGATAATCTTCCAATTGATGACCAGAATAGGTATTTGTCCCGCAAATTCCATGTCAATGTCAGTTTCGCGATACTAGCCATCATTCTTATATTCCTTGCAAATCGAGTTCGATTGAACGGATTGCTTAGTATCTATTCCATTACACTTGCGTCTGCGGCAGTTAGTATCGCACTCATTCCAATCATTATGAAAATGACGGGCTCTATAAGAGCTTGCAGCATCTCGCTCTATCTCGTTCTTTCCATTCTCATCATGATGTTAACGTACACCACCGGCGGACCCTTCTCCCCATCTCTCCTGTTTGTGCCGGCTTTTCCGCTCGGTGGTATTCTGTTTGTTAGCTTTGGCTTTGGCGGTTTTCTTGCTTTGTTATTTTTCGTCTATTTGCTCTTTCTGAATTGGGCATTTCAGAATGGAATTTTACCTGCGCCAGAAACAGGGGAACCTCTCAACTCTACTCTTCATATAGCCTGTACCATGGCCGTGACTCTTATCTTCGCCTTTCTCGCCGTGTCCCATGTTCGCTGGAACGAGAAGCTACACGATAGTTTGGCTCAAGCTAGCCGTGCAAAGAGCGAGTTCTTATCGGGGATGTCCCATGAGTTGCGTACGCCGTTAAACTCCATTGTGGGTTTCTCGGATCTACTGAGCCGAGGTTTGGCAGGTGAGCTAAATGACAAGCAGGCAGCATACTCTTCTAATATTTTTAAAAGCAGTATGCATATGCTCGACTTAGTGAATGCTCTTTTGAATATTTCCAAGATCGAATCGGGTGAAATCGATTTGCACATGGAGACTGTAGAGCCGACCACTATAATCAAAGAATGTGAACAAATGATGCTTGATTTAGCATCAACAAAACAGGTGCACATAGCCTGTGTGCTTGAGAATAGTATCGAAGGCAAAACTGCTATCTTGGACGGTCTGAAATTCAAGCAGATACTACTGAATCTGCTGTCGAATGCTATTAAATTTACACATGAGAAGACTACGGTCTCGCTGAATGCAGCTGTAGTCGACAGAAGTATCGTTATCACTGTGAAGGACGAGGGTGATGGTATTCCCGCTGAGTTTGCTGACAAAGTATTCGAAAAGTTCTATCAGATTCAAGAGGCTGATGCCAAGCAGTCAGTGGGAACAGGGCTCGGCCTCCCTATAAGCAGACACTTCGCCGAATATCATGACGGCAGATTGGAATTGGTCTCCAGCGTCGATGGAGCAGGTGCCTGTTTCAGGGCTAACAATTCCGCTTAAGACAGAAGAAGGAGAGCATAGGCATGAACATTGACAGTGAAAGTCAGCAATTCAAATCTGATGCCGAATCAATAGCCGAGAGATCGGCACGAGTACTTTTAGTGGAGGACAACGCGATAAACCAGCTTATAGCTACTGAGATGCTGCAACATTTCGGATGTAGTATTGAAGTCGCAAATAATGGATCTGAGGCTCTGGATTTAGTCAAGAAAGACGCTTTTGACCTCGTCTTCATGGATTGTCAGATGCCAGTTATGGATGGATATCAGGCGACCGCGGAGATTCGAAACTGGGAACGAGAGATGAAGCGAAAAGCAATCCCGATAATAGCTTTGACAGCAAATGCGTTAAGCGGTGAGAAAGAAAAATGCTTACAGGCGGGCATGAATGAGTATATGACCAAACCTTTCACAATGGACTCCTTTGCGGCAATGCTTGCTGAGACTCTTGCCTGATTGCCTAACCGTTCCCGCTATCGGAGATTCTCTCCGCTACGATATTCCGGTGCTTACACCTAGAAATCCATGATTAGCTCTGTTTTTTTCTCTTTTGAGTCCTGGGACATCAACTCAGGACACCGAAGCAGGGTCTGAAAGGTTAGTCATTCAATAGTCCTCGAGTTCCTGTATTGAGATATGCTCGGAATAAGAAATGGAAGATAAGGAAGGAAGTCGAACTTTGTAAATTTCATAGCCTACGCCACATTAGCTAACAATCAAGAGTCAGCAGACTGCGTATATGCGTCCTCTGTGCGGCTATTGTGAATATATGTCAAATGAACGTTAGCCTATGCCAATCTTATCGGGCACACTTCACCAGCGTTGGAATTGGCATAGCTTGGAAGCGGCAATGAATATACTACACATCTCAGATATGCATTTTGGTCCTCGTCACTGGGAGGGCAAAAGTGAACTTTTATTGGAAAAGTTAAATGCTTACCCAGCAGATATAGTAATAAATACAGGGGACAACACTACGGATGCCTTGGAGAACGAATTTGAAGCCGCAGGCAACTTCCTAAAGTCCATAGATTGCCAGCACGTCATCTCGATTCCCGGAAATCACGATAAACGAAACATGCGCAGTGCTGAGTATTTTCGTCAATATATCGACGACGTAGACGTCCTTCGTCCGCTAAACCCTGAAAACTGCAAAAAGAAGAGTATTTTCCTCGATGGTTATGTCACGGGCATAAAGGAAAATTTTACCGACATCAACTTTCTAAAGAACATCGTTATCGATGGTGTCTCTGTGCTTCTAGTCTGCCTCGACTCAACCGAGCTCTATGAAGACAACGGCATTGTAGATAAGGAAATGTTGAGAACGGTTTCGAGTGCAATTAGTAAGCAGAAATACGATCGCATGATTCTATTGAATCATCACCCCATTCTCGATACGGATTCAGACCCGCTATTCAATTCACGAACTGTCATCGAGTTCGTGATCGATCACAGCATTGAGCACGTCTTCTGTGGTCATTCCCATCAATTGTCAATAATGAGGTCCACCGACTTATACCGCAAACATTCTTTTACTCAGTATAAGAATGGTTCGCTATCAAGCGCCAACACACCCCACGACACCAATATGTTTATGTATTACAAAAACTTCGGCACTGAAGAAATGAATATTCATGTAGTTAGAGCGGTTCTTGAGAAAGAAGGCCTTCGCTTCAAAGAAGAGATAATAGCCGCCAATTAGAGCAAAAACAGAATGAACAGCATAAGCGCGTCTAAGCTACGCTGGGATATGCAGATTGTCATTAGTATGTGCCTAGGTTATGGCATGCTTATGCTTTGCAGAACGGTGGTAGGTGTTGCCGGGCCCGCGATGCTAGCCGATCCTGCTCTCTCGCTGGATACGGCTACGTTTGGTGCGATTCTTGGCTGGGGTACAGCTGGCAACCTCACAGGAAAACTAACAACTGGCATTCTCGCCGACAAGCTAGGGGGCACTAAGGTATTTCTCTCGGCGATCGCGCTCGCGGCTGTTGCCACTTTCGTATTTGGTAGCCTATCGAGCAACATCGCCTTCTTCGCACTCTATTTCCTCACGGTTTTTGCCAAGTCAGCCGGTTGGCCTTCTATGGCCAATATAATTCGTGAGTGCTATGCCCAGACCATGCATGGGCGTGTATGGGGATTGATCGCAACAAGCTCTCGAATAAGTTCTGTGGTAACGACTCTACTAGTGAGCAGCCTGCTTCTCATTATGACCTGGCGTGGCTTGTTCTATATGGCAGGGGCGATAACTTTAATGGCTGCGCTCATTCTGCCCAGATACCTGAGAAGTTCCTGGAAGAAAACAGGCGGCCAAGTAGCGGAACCGGACGCGACAGCCAAGTCAATCTCAAGTCGGTCAAACGATCACCCGCTAAACGACATCGAGTCCCGTTCGGCGATCGCCGTTTTTCTAAAAAACCCAAGATTCTGGCTAATTAGCCTGGGTGTATCTTCGCTGGCCGTTCTTTTCGAGTTCCAGGTTTTTATACCCATCTATCTGAGTGAAACATTCAGCTTGATGCCTGCGCAAGCGGGTATGGCGTCCTCGGCATTTCCCCTTGGGTGCCTGGTTGCGGTTTTCAGTGGCGGCTTTATCTACGACAAGCTTTCTAAGAAAAATATTGTTATTACCATGAGTGGCAGCCTGATCGTTGCCGTTGTTTGCCTGCTGAGTCTTAGGCTTCTCGGTGAGTACCAACTTGGAGTCGCACTTGAATTGGCTATGACAATAGGGCTCATATTTATTTTTGGCTTTGCTATATCTCCTGCGTATTACATTCCGATGAGCGTCTTCTCTATCGGCTTTGGTGGCAAGCACTGTGGCTTGCTTGTTGGCCTGATCGATGCGTTCGCCTACTTTGGCGCAATGATGTTTGATTTTATAGGTGGGGCGGTGGCCAACAAGGAAGGTGGGTGGCAAGATTTTATTCTCATATTGATTGTTACCTCCATCATAGCGACGGTTATTATGACGACATTTCTCTATCTGGACTACCGAGATTCAGAACAGGATCTGTCAGCTGCACTAGCTTGCTGAAACACTGCTGATTAATCGCTCGAATGCAGTCAGCGTGAAACGATTCTGAAGGTTTGGCTCAAGTGCGAGCCAGAAGAGGCATAACGAGCAAGAGTTCAGTTAGCTTTGCAACCATGACTCTCTCCATGCTCCTCTACCAGTGTTCGGTGTCAATAAAATTTACACTTCGCCTCCAATTGCGAAAACCTTCATATCTTGTTATATTATAAGTGGCTGATATTTAAGAAAAAAACTCACTATTTGGATCTTTGGCGTAGAACTTGCTCTAGTATTACTACTCTTTGAAATTGTCTAAGGACTGAAGTAATGAGAATCGCAACAAAATTACCCGTAGTGGCTGCTACTTTGTTATCTGCTTTTGTTGGAGTGTCGGTAAACGCCGCGCCACTCTTGTTCGATGAGAATGTTACTCCAGATATTATTTTCGGAAGCGGCAATGCCAACGGTAGCTTTACAGTTGATCGAGACAATGGTGTTGAGCTTGGCTTGCGCGGCAAGCTGCGGCACAACGGCAGTGGTGCTCCTGAAAATACGTTCAACAGCAACGGTGACGGCACCTACAGTTTTGCAGCAGGCGTAGCACCTACCCAAAGTGCTCCTACGGCAGTATGGAGTTTCGAATGGTCTGTTAATACAGATTTTGACGGCAGCTCGGGCTATAACCTCGCCGATCTGACTTACCAGCTAGGCTATGACTCTGATGCGTCACAAGGTACCAGTTTTACTTCTTTTGATGTCATCAACCTTCTCGCATTGTCTGATCATGCTATTGGTGACAATTCTACTGGCAATGGCGGAGGAACGAGCGCTGCGACTGCAGGCGAATACGCTACTTTGATAGCTGGCAACAACGTCGCTCAAAACTCATGGAAACCGCATTGGTTTTTGGGTGGATTTGATCCAACCCTCAATGGCACCTATGATTTCTACCTCGAGGCATTCGATGGTGCCACTTCATTGGCGCGTACTGACATGCAGATAATTGTTGGAACTGGCGGTGCGTCTGTGCCAGAGCCTGGCATGTTGTTGTTGCTTGGCATGGGTTTGATGGGTTTTGGATTGCGTCGACGCAAGCAAATCTAAACAGCTACTAAGCTATTTCGAAGAACCCGCCTTATCCGGCGGGTTTTTTTTGGCCAGAATATAGGACGCGAGAAGGGTAGTTCAAATTAGTTGGCGTGCTAAGGTCTGGCGGCTATTCGATTATTGATCTTAGTCAATTTGCTCCACGAGATTCGCTCTAGAATGAAGCTTGGGCTTGACGCATTCAGGGAGTAAATCAATGGCAGTGCTTAGTAAGATATTCGCAGTAGTAGATCCTACAACAGACAACCAGATAGCATTGACACGAGCGGGCATAATCGCGGGGCGAAATGAGAATATTTCGCTTCATGTCTACGAGGCAATCTATGGCGTTTTCGACAACGCAGATGCAGCTGCAGTTGAGCGTGTTGAGACTGCGCGTCATCGCGCCTGGCTGGATACCCTCGTTGCTCCCCTTCGTGAAGCGGGTATTGAGGTAGTTGTTGAGGTTGAGTGGAGCGCTCATTGGCGTGATGCGATTGCGCCGGCTGCACTAAGAGCAGGGGCTAATCTAATTATCAAAGCTGCTAATGCACGAAGTGGTGCGCAGAGGCGACTGCTCAAAACTGCTGACTGGACCTTGCTCCGTAATGCCCCCTGTCCGGTGTATCTGATAAAGAAAGACGCAATATCAACCAATATAAAAGTGTTGATGGCGATCGATATGTCTCGAAACGATGATCTGCATCGTAAGCTCAACGATCTCGTTATTGATTATGGCAATACCCTGCTTGTAGGAGCCGAGGGCGCTAGCCTTTTTGCCGTTAATGCTTATCCTAGTGCGGATAAGTTCGTCTATAAGGACGACCTGGCGGCGAAGACTGGAGTGGCTCCACGGAACGCTTATACGATAGAGGGGCCGCCAGAAAAAGTGATTTCTGAAATTGCCGAGCAAGTTGAGGCCGACATCGTGATTGTTGGCACGGCAGCACGACATGGAATTAAGGCAGCGGTAATTGGCAACACGGCTGAAAAAATACTGGACGGGATTAGGACCAATATTCTCACGGTAAATGTTGGCTAAGCGGAACTAAAAAGAGTAGGGGGGAGTCTATTTGATAAGAAATAGACTCCCCCTTTTTTCTATCTAGTTACAGCCAAAAAAAAGCCCGCACGCGGCGGGCTCTTAATTAGTCTTGCTCTGTTTACACTTTCTTACGACGTCTGGAAAATCCTAAACCGGCAAGACCTAGACCCAGCAACGCCATTGTTGCGGGCTCGGGTACCGCGGCTGTGATGTCCATGCCACTGACGTAAAACTGCTCGTTATTGAAGGAGATTTCAAAAGTAGAGCCGGCAGCAACGAAGTAAGAGCTACCTACATAGTAATCAGCCGGGCCGCCATTGTCGGTGGTAAAGGTAAAGGGTGAGCCGCCAATATTGACCGTATCACCAAACAGGCTCGCATCAGCGTCGTGGTTGTTGTTTAGCCAGAGGTCGTTGATAAGCACATCGACGTCGAATACAAACTGCAGTGCCTCCCCAGTCGTGACGTTGTCATCGCTGGCCGGATTACATCGGTTGCTGCCGCTATTCGTTGCTGCATTGACTGTGGCACCGCTCGCAGGAGCGCCGCAAACACCAAGGCCCGCATTGCCCGCGTCCAGATAGGCATAGGCACTTCCACCGCTATTGGTGCCAGTGATGTCGAGTTGATATCCAGCGCCGTTAATAGTTAACGTGCTCCAAATGCTCTCACCTAAGGCGCCGCCGGGTTCAGCCATGGCTTTGAAATCGATGACATCGGCACTAGCCGCGCTACCGAGCAAAGCAGCGAAAGCCACTACCGCGGTTTTTTGCAGGAACTTATTCTTAAGGTTTTGCATTTTCTTAAACTCTCGAGTTACTTAACTAGTTTCAAAGCTATATTTACTTTCTCTAGTGTAGATTAAGCAATATCCTTGCCAAGAACCATGGCTCATCGGTATTTCATGTTTAATAACAATGGGTTAAATAAACTTTGGCCTCACAATTTTGAGCTGGGCATGGGCAGTTTACCCCCGCAGTGTAAAATAATTCGACAAGCCATCAGATTGTTCACGACGCTCCAGTATTGCTTAGGATGCTGACCCTGTCGTTCTTATCGTGGGGAAGGGTGACTCCTGCGAACTCCTTGTTAGCCATGGGTTAAGACGCGTGGTCGACTGTTAGCTCCGAGTCAAAACTGTAGCTTTCGCTGCATTGATTGCAAGGGCTGCCTCTAGAGGCATTGAATTACCTGGCCTTGAGCCTTCCCCGCTGGGGAAAGGAAGATGTGTATCGGGTCTATCAATTAGCCTTCGACTGCCTGGCAATGGCTTGATCTCAGCGCTCAGCCCCACTGCAGGGCTGCTTTTTTAGATGCAGTCTCGGCGCCCTCCAGTCTCTGCTCGCAGCCTGGAATAATGTCAAATAATTTTACAAATACAGCATGAGCAACCCAGGAGGCATCTTAACTCTCTGTATTTATTGATTAATATTTATTGGCATGATCTGTGCTAAATAGACTGTTATAGAAAACATTACATATTTTCACCGAAGGAAATCCGTATGAAAATTTCATCCAAACTGTTTAGAAATACCTTGATTGCTTTAGCAACGCTTCTGCCAGGAGTCGCTCTTGCTGCGCCAATCTCCTATGACATAACAGATGGCAGTAGCAGCGGATTTTCGGCAAGCTGGCTTCACTCAGCTAACAGCTCGCATTCCGCTGGTTTCTACATGAATGGAAACAAGGCCAGCATCAGCGGCAACATCGTCATCGATTGGTCCACCGGTGCGGCATCAGGAAGCATTGCGACTGACGCAGCCGACACAGATTTTGGCAGCGGCTCCGGCAGCTGGGTAATGAATATTACTGGCGGTACTACTACGGACAGCCGAACATTCAACAACGGCGATTCTCTACTATTGGCATTGGACTACGTACTTTCCAATGGCAGCAGCTCTTCAACAGGCACGTTCTACTTCGCCGACACAACATTCGCCGGAGCCGCCAATTCGGCGACAGCTTCTCAAATTTATCTTTGGGGTAACAACTGGTTCAATGAAAATGGTAGTTCAGACAGAACAGCTTTTGTTGGCGCTGGTGGTATCGCCCTGGGCATAGACCTCTATGGTGAGGGCACTCCCGTACCAGAGCCAAGTGTCTTATTGCTCCTGGGCATGGGACTGACAGGCCTCGGTTTCTATAGGAAGCGTAAAGCGGCCTAATCGCTCCATCGATTAGCAGCTAATCCTTAAGTTGCAAACCGGTCTCCTCTGCGGAGACCGGAATTGAGAAGACTGCAGTTAGAATATCTCCAAGACCATGCCTCTCGAACCGGCAGCTGATTCCGTCTACGTATTTGTGGATCATTCTTACCAGACTCATTCATTTGAGCCTTTCAAATGAACTCCTTCACTAAGATCTCTTCCCGCCAGTTGTCTTTACCATTGAACTGCCTAGCTCCGACTGCCGCATGCAGATGAATCTCATTAACGCTGTCTGTGGCTAAGTCTCGTGCGGGTCAGTAGAGCCCTGATATTGAAAGCGGTAACTAGTGAAGTAGTATTTAAGGGGGAGGGTAGCGCAGTTCTATTGCCCGCGCCCATGGAGTTTTGCATTCAAAGTACGCGTAGACTTGTATTAAGACAGCTATTATTCTACCTGTTCACTCCAAAAAATTTAAAGCAAGTCAAAGGATAAAGCGAGTTGCCAGAGAATGACGACTGACACTGTTTCAACTAAGATGCGAACCTCGGCCCCTTGGATAGCGCTAGTCAGCATGCTGTTTGCATCCGCTTTGAAGGCGGAGACTTACCAAACCGCATTTGGATTTGATGTCGAGCTACCGGAGCAATGGCTGATGCTGAATCGGCAAACGCTTGCGACTACCTATGAAGGTGAAGATCTAAACACACTAAACTTAGCCACATCATTCCCGGATCAGGCTGCTGCGGATAGCATTTTCGCGGGTATTCAGGAAGGCAGGTATCAGTACTTCTTTTTTAGACCGGAAAACCAAGTGACCTTCGCAGACTATATCGGTCTGAGATTGGTGCCGCGCGATACCAGACCACCTATCGAACTGGCAAGTATATTGTGTTTTCAGGTCGAGCGAGACCTGGCAGAGTATTTGAACCAGGCCATTGAGATGTCAGGCTGCGATTACGATAGTAGCGAGAATGTTGAGTTTCTGAATTATAACTACTCTACAGAGTCGAGTTCAGAGATAAGCTATCAAACCGAGTACTATCTTTCGGACAATTTGGTCCTATTACTCACTGGTGCCAGGTCAGAAAACTCGCAGGTCGAATATGAATCCTCAATTCAGCAATTTACTGATGCCATCACTGAATACTTCTCAGAATTCCCCTCGATCATCAGTCAGTCTAACTTGGATTATGACAACGGTGATTTTGAGGCAGCGCTGGAAAAACTAAACCGGTTGGCAGAATTTGGCGATCATCAGGCGGAATATCGATTGGGGGTGCTCTATGACAATGGTGAAGGCGTTAGCCTGGATTATGAGCGTGCTGCCGAATTGTACGAGGTGTCGGCGTTCAAGGGGAATGCATTGGCACTAACTAATCTTGCTAGACTCTACTATTTGGGGCGTGGAGTAGAACAGGATTTGGAGCGAGCTGCCGAACTCTATCTCGCCGCCGCGCGCAACGGAGTACAGTTGGCCCAGCGCAGCTATGCTGGCATGTTATTTCGCGGAGAAGGCCTCGAGCAGAACACCGAGCAAGCGATCAACTGGTTCTTGCAAGCGGCCCGTCAAGGCGATACGGAATCGGGCGAATTTCTTATTAATCTGTTTCAGCAGGAAGTAGATGCAGGCAGCACTGAGGCTCTGCGAATGCTTGCGGCACTGTATTTGGAAGGTGCGGGAGTCGGCGCAGACATCGGGCGAGGCTTGGAGTATCTGGATCGGGCGGCCAGTCAAGGTAGTGAGAGGGCGCAGCGATTGCTGGTCATGATTTATACAGAGGGCCGCTATGGTGTCGAGGCGGACCCCGTTGCTGCTGCTCGCTACAGCGACCTTCTAAACTAGGCACTGTTGCACACTAAATTCGAAAGTATATGCAAATCTGCTTTCCTCTCTCCTCCGGTTCCGGCTTTTTCCTTTTAATATGATTTAGTCAGGATAGAAGCACGCTTCAATATCCCATGTAATTAGTGGTTTTTGCGCCCCGTCTCTGTCAGCTTTCTTTCCGCTTGAATCCCAAATATAGTGAAAATGTCGAGAAATTTTACAAGTCCTATGCTCCCGAACACTCTCAAATTTATAACTTATTGAAAAACCTAGAGGGATTTGGGTCGGTATGAATATTGCTTGAATAGTAAGTGTGTAAAAGCGTTGAAAAACACCAAAATAAAAACCAAGCAGTAAAACAGTAGTCTCATTACTGCTTGCATAGAGAAGGTCTGTCTGCCATGAAAAACCTATACCGAGTGATTTCCTCAGCTGTACTGGGGATATTGATCTTAACTTCACAACAAGTCCTTGCTCAAACGAAAGCCGACTTCGTCTTCGTAATCGATGCGACCGGATCGATGGCGGGTGAAATTGCTGGAGTCCGAGCTGGATTCTCCTCTTTCGTGACTGGACTCAGTGCGGCAGAGGTGGATGCAAGATTCTCCATCATCCTGTTTGGTGGAGCTCCAGAGTTAGTCCTGGATTTCACTGGTGATGCCTCTGCCGCCTCGGCTGCTTTCGATGCTATCACTATAGGCGCCAGCGCAGGATTCCAGAACAATCACAACGTAAACCCGGAAGCAGGACTCGAAGCGATTCGTATGGCTTTGGGCGCAGCGCCAAATAGCACGCTGGCCACAAACAATCTTGATGCATATACCGGCGACGGTACGCTCGACTATAGAAGCGACGCGCGCAAGAACCTAATTCTGGTAACAGACGAAGACTCTGACCGCCCGTTCTACGCTGCTAATCGCTTTACTGGCCAGACTACTAACGAACCACCAAGCGCTCTGAACGCCGCATGGCAGGCTGAAGTCGATGCTACGGCGCAGGCTGTTATAGATAACGATGCCTTCGTGAACATGCTCATAAACAGAGGAGATAGTCCATCACGTTCTCAGTACGGTGATTATCTGGATGACGTTGCGGATGCCGATCTTCTGAATTTTGACGCAGCTGCTACTCTGGCAAATCTGCTAGCTGACTCAGTCACTGATAACAGCTTGCAGGCTCAGGTATTGGGCGCAGGCTTGATCGCCCGCAGCTTTAATGTGGCTGGAGCCAACAACAGCGATTTTGTCGACAACTTCTTTGCGGCGAAGATTGAAGAAACCGTGGATAACCCCGTCGATGTTCCAGAGCCCATGCCATTGACTATGCTAGCCGCAGGTCTGTTAATGCTCGGGCTGCGCAAAAAATTATTCGCCAAGCTGGCTTAAGTTTCGACGAAACGAATATAGGTAGATCGATGAAGCCCGCTCTCGAAAGAGAGCGGGCTTTTTTTGTGGTCTCGATTCTGTCAGCGAACAGTCGGAGTGAACGGTGAGGCGTATCAATCTACACAAAGAACAGAGAATAGATACGCTCTCTTCGAATTTCTCGTTTCTTGCCAATTGGCACATAGAACTGTAAAAGAGGAGCAAGGATTCTTCGAATACAGGATCGAAATATGCAACTCATATTGGCTAGATACTTAACAGCCGCCTCATTATTTATTTTCACTCCTCAACTGGCATTCTCTCAAGATCAGCAGAATGACGCAGATCTCGCTGAGGGAGAGGCGCAGTACCAATTATTCTGTGCCGAATGTCACGAGGGGGCGTTGCTGGAAGCTCCGCAACGGGCAGCCTTCGATTTTTACACGCCGAATCGTATCGTAGACGCGCTCGAATTTGGATCTATGGCTACTTCGGGCATGGCGCTCACTCGTGATCAGAAGAGGAAGATCGCCTATTTTCTCACCGGTGATCGATTCGATGAAACCCCTACGGAAGCTATCAGCTTTAACTGCGAATCTAATCTGAATTCGACGAGCTCGTTAACTCAACCAGTAGTCTGGAACGGCTGGGGCGGCGGGGCCGGCAATGCCCGTCACCAAGGGAGCGAATCCATTCTCGACAGGAGTAATGTCGATCAATTAGAACTAAAATGGGCATTCGCCTTTCCCGATGCCACGAGAGCGCGGTCACAACCGGTTGTCACTCCGGAAGTTGTTTACATCGGAAGCCAGGAAGGGACTATCTACGCGCTGGACAGTACCACCGGTTGCCCCTGGTGGACCTTCAGTGCAGATGCGGAAGTGCGCGGAGCAATCTATGTCGATACCGATGAAGAAGGAGTACCTGAAACACTTCTGTTTGGAGATTTCGACGCCTACGCCTATGCCATAGATGCGCAGACTGGAGAGTTGATCTGGAAGAGAGAAGTTCACGATCACCCCCAGGCCACACTCACAGGTTCTGTTATAGCTCATGGAGATACGGTGTTCGTGCCCGTTTCCTCTTTGGAAGTTCTTCTGGCTGCGAGAGTCGGCTATCCCTGTTGCTCGTTTCGAGGAGCCGTGGTCGCATTAAGTATTAGCAGCGGCGAAGAGTTGTGGCGAACTTATACAACTGACATGCCTCGACCGACTATCTTAAGCACTGCCGGTATACAACAGTTTGGGCCGTCAGGAGCGCCCATCTGGTCTAGCCCGACTGTCGATGCTAGCCGAAATCTGATCTACGTGGGTACAGGTGAGAACTATACGTCACCGGCCAATGAGTACAGCGATGCTGTCATAGCCATGGATATGAGCAGTGGCGAAATTGCCTGGTCCGCTCAGCTCACCAAAGACGATGCCTGGAATGGCGCCTGCTCGAGAAGGACTCCAAACTGTCCCGAAGAAGACGGTCCCGACTATGATATCGGAGCATCTCCAATATTAGCGAGAGATGATAATGGCCGTGAGCTAATCTTCGTGGGTCAAAAATCCGGCATGGTTTATGCGCTAGACCCGGCTAACGATGGCGCGCTTGTCTGGGAACGGCGCGCAGGCAGCGGTGGCACCATGGGAGGAATTCACTATGGTATGAGCACAAATGGCGAGAAACTCTTCGTCGGTGTATCAGACCTACCTACCAATAATCCCTATAACGTGGGTCCTGGCTATCCCGGGATTCATGCTCTTGATCCCAGTAGTGGCGAGATACTCTGGCGTAATAAGCTGCCGGATAAATGTGAGGAGGGGCCATTCCTCTGCTGGCAGGGAATTTCTGCAGCGGTGAGTAGTACCGACGATCTTGTTTTTGCTGGGGGGCTTGATGGTATTCTGCGTGCATTCGATACTGACAATGGCGCCATTCTCTGGGAGACCAATACGCGGCAGAGCTTCGGCTCTCGAAACGGCGTAGAAGCGAAGGGCGGTTCAATCGAGTCCGACGGCCCGGTAATTGTTAATGGGCAAGTCTATATTACATCTGGATACGAAAAATGGGCAGAAACACCGGGGAATGTGCTATTGGTTTACTCCCTCAATGGCGAATAAATTATTTTCCGGGTAGTCAGACTAAATAAGTAGATGAGAAACATTTAAGTTGTAACAGAGGGCCAAGATGAACAAAAATTTCAATCGTCATACTCAATTCAAATACTGCTTGGGGCTTATGGTCTTTGTTCTTTGCCATTTCTCAGTGCAGGCCTATGAGATTGATCCTGATGCGACGATCTATGATTCGCCTACTACCTTGCTGGGGGTTAATCATATCGGTCTGTCGGTGAAAGATCTGGATGCCTCTCTGGAATTCTACCAAAAGGCTTCGGGATTCAAGCTGATCCGAAGAGAAGTGATTCGGAACAGTAGCGCTGCCGACAAATTATTTGGCCGTGGGGGAATAGAGTATGAGATAGCTGTACTCGAAGCGCCGAATATGCTTTTCGAACTCATCGAGTTTAGCCATAACCGCGACACGCCGGTTAGCAAGATGCCAGTGCAGGGGCCTGGCATGACGCACACCTGTTTTCAAACACCGTCCTACCTCTCGGGGTACGACAAATTTAAGCGAGCAGGCGCCGATATCCTCAGTCGTGGTGAAGGCCCGGTCGACTTGCTCGGCCAGGGCGTAACCTATGCTTACGCCTACGACCCCGAGGGGAATATGATCGAATTGGAGCAGCTCGATGCCGTACTCTTGGAGGAAAGCGTCGAAAAATCCACCTGGCTAGAGCAAGACCTCAACATGTGGATGACTCAAGTTGCATTGGTCACTCATGACATAGAGCGATTGACCGACTACTATGCAAAAATTCTCGCCTTCAATCCCTATCGAGAGGCGGCAATCGACAGCCGGACTACCTTTGACGAGGTAACCGATATCGACAATATGGGTCTGCTGGCCACCTGGTTTCGGATGAATCAGCGCTCGAAGACTCTAGAGTTCTGGGAATACACCAATCCCCAAACTATTGAGTATGTCGGCAATCGTCTCAGTACTGCGCTTGGCTATTCCTATTCAATTGAGGTGGGTGACATTCAGGCGGAGTATAGCCGCATGACCGGCTTGGGGGTTAACTTCATTAGCGAACCGGTGCTCCTCGGTGAGTTCTGGCAAGTCTACGCGAACGATATCGATGGCAATGTTTTTTCATTGCGTCAGGCAGTGGATCAAGATTCTCCTTATTCTGTACCGCAGTTGGAGTTATAGCCGGGCTGGTCAGGGCCATTGTCGAGATTGAATTCGATGAGTAAATTGAATTGCAAAATGGCGCATAGGCCTGATTCATTTGCTAAATGCCTCAGAGGCGCCTGCTGATACTTTCTACTAACGGGTTTTGACTAATATTCTATAGTACTGGTAATTTCTCGGAAGAAAGGACAGAATTAAACAGTCCCTCGCATGAAAACGTCCATGTAGCGGTAAACTGTTCGCTCATACGGTTGTTCTTTGCCTCTGGTTTCTGACTTCTGGAAGCGGCTATGGGGTTCAATCGAATTACTAAGGAACCGGATATATTCCGTATCGTCTATTTTAGAAGTTTTACCTATACCTACCACACTCCGAATATTCTTGCTGTCCCCTGCTAGAGTATTTTATCAATTATTGAATTGCGATTAGCGATAGAGAGGAAGCGCGCTCATGAAAATAGGAATTTTGTCCCGAAACCCAAACCTTTATTCCACAAAACGGCTAGTGGAAGCGGCAAAAAGTAGAGGGCATGATACGAAGGTTGTCGATGTCTTGCGCTGCTATATGAACATCACTTCCAGCAAGCCGAAGGTCTATTACAAGACCAAAGATGTGAAAGAAATATTAAAGCTCGATGCTGTAATTCCACGCATTGGCGCTTCTGTTACAGCATACGGTACAGCGGTGCTTAGGCAGTTTGAGGTGGGCAATGTGTATTCGATAAACGAGTCCATAGCCATCGCAAGATCCAGAGATAAATTACGTGCTCACCAATTGCTTGCGCGCAAACATATTGGAATGCCTATTACGGGCTATGCCAATCGCGCTGATGCCACAGAAGATCTAATTGAGTTTGTAGGCGGAGCGCCGCTGATAGTGAAAGTGTTAAGCAGCACACAGGGGAAAGGGGTACTACTCGCTGAAACTAATAAGGCCGCTGAGAGTCTTATCAATGCGTTTCGTAACCTGGAAACTGATTTCCTTGTGCAAGAATTTATCAAGGATGCAGGTGGTTCAGATATTCGTTGTTTTGTCATCGGCGATAAAGTCATCGCTGCGATGCAGCGAACAGCCAAAGAAGGTGAGTTTCGTTCGAACCTGCACATGGGAGGATCTGCGAAAGTCATCAAGCTCACTCCGGCGGAGCGCGCTTTAGCGGTCAAAGCAGCCAAGGTGATGGGCTTGGATCTGGCGGGTGTTGATATTGTGCGTTCCGGTCACGGCCCCTTGGTGCTAGAGGTAAATTCATCTCCAGGGCTGGAAGGAATAGAAACTGCTACAGGCAAGGATGTGGCTGGGGCAATAATAGACTACATTGAAAAAGACTCTAAGAAAGGCCCGAATGCTGTCAAAGGCAAGGGTTAATCGCCAAGCACTTTTTGAAAGAATAGAGTTTGCGAAAAGGTAAATATCAGGAGGTACAGACTTATTTTCCCGGAGATGAGTCTGTTTCTTTTTTCAATGCTTTCGTAAAACTCCTACCAAGTTAAATCATCTGGTATTTGATAGTCTGCGTAGGGGTCATCTTCCTCGCTAACTGTATTTTTTTCTGCCTTAAACACAGTAAGATCAGCATCACGTTGTTCGATCTTCATGGCGACAGCCATGGGGACTATAACATAGCTATGCTTCTGTCCTTCCTTGTGAATAACTATTGCTAGTGTGCCGCGGCTCAGTTGGTCAATCTGAGTTTGACTGACGTAAATATGTCTAATTACACCCTGCTCAGTAAAGCTGAATTTTTGATCACCATTTTTAGCGACCATGTTCATCTCGATAAGCTGTTTTATCTGAGCTGCCAAAGCATGTTTCTCGGCTTGCTTGTTCTTCTCCAGGTTCAACCGCCGATCTTTAGCTATCTTCTCGGCCTTAGCCTGATCCAGCGCTAGCTTAGTTTGATCCACTGCCGGATTCTTGGTCTTGCGGGCAAGCTTTTCCTGTTTATGTTTGGCGCGCTGCAATTGCTTGGCTTTCTTGTCGTCAATCAGGCCAGATTTTTTGAGTTGATCTTGTAAGGATGCAGGCATAAGTAAAATAGTCGGTTGAGTTAATGGTGGCTAGAAAGGTTGAGAAAAATCGTTACTCGAAGCAGCATATCATGGGCAATTCGGAAATTGAAAATATAGGGCTACAGTTGCTGACTCTTAAGAAAACTAAGAACACTCTACCCATCTCCGTTTCTGCCATGAGTGCCTCTAAGCCTAGTAGGCGAACCTACTTAAGTGTTACCAGCACGGCTCCGGTATTGTTCGGGTCGAGATCGAAGCCCTTCACGTCGCCCCTGAACTCCAAATCGCGCAGCGCAAGTATTACTTCGTCACGAATCAGTCCCGATCCAACGACGAGACGAAGGCATGTGGCGACCCCCTTCCGAGCTAGATCAACCTCTCTCTCCATCTTTCGTAGCGCCTCTTTAACTCGCTCACCATCGTGCGCAATGTCGACGGTGCTTGTGGAGCCATCGTGCTGGAGGTCCAGTGCGTTATCGCACTTGGGGCAATAACGCGTATTCTCACTAAAGCTCATGCCGCAATCCAGGCAAATCCCCTGCATCAATTTCACTCGATATCTATAAGAGCATCCAAGGCTATCTTCAAAACAGAACCTTGTCCAGATTCATGAATTTTTATGGCAAGAGGAGAGAATGAATAAATTCGTTATGGAGAAAACGATTCAGGCGTGAGTCCAGTAGAATAGCAATTTCTCCGGAGTAAAGGAGCAGGGCTGACAACTTGTTATCTAAGTAAATTTCAATGTCGGAATTCAGATATTTGTAACACCTACTTACTGCTGTATTACTGCCATAGGCTGCGTATGCAACCATCGCTGTAAAATCATTACCAGGTCTCCCTGTTTGAAGGGTTTGCTCAGGTAGTCGTCCATTCCCGCTGCGAGACATCGATCTCTGTCACCTCTGATGGCATTAGCCGTAAGAGCGACAATAGGCAGCGGATGGTTCGACCGTTTTAGTTTCTCGTAACGTCTAATCTCGCCAGTCGTTTCGAAGCCATCCATTCCCGGCATCTGACAGTCCATAAAAACAATATCGTATTTGGCGTTTGAAATTGCATCTATACCTTCTTGTCCAGATTGGACAATATCAACATCACACCCTAACTGCTGTAGATTAGATTGTGCCACCACCAAATTGAGCGGATTATCATCAATAACAAGGACGCTGGCCGAGAAAAGCGCCTCTGATTGCTGTAATATTTTGGGCTCATCGTGAACAAGCTCATTCTCAATGGGATTACCCAAGAGTACGTGTAGGCATTCGAATAGCTCAAGCTGGCAGATGGGTTTCGCTAAGCACCGAATCGCTCCCCGCTGTTGAAGTTCGGTCAATTTTGGGTCCTGCGCACGAGTATTAAGCATAAGTAATTTCACATCGTCCAATTCGGAATCAGACAGAATAGTATCCGCCACAGTTAAGCCATCCATATCCGGCATTTCAACGTCTAACAGTAAAAGATCGAAGGCTTCGTTGTTGCCTGACGCGGAACGCAACATAGACAATGCCTCGGATCCAGAGCCGGCCGATTGTGCGTCCAAACCCCAGATTTTTAGCTGACGAAGCAGCAGTGCTCGGCTTGCTTCGCTGTCGTCAACTACGAGAGCGCGATTTCCAAGCAATGCCGCACTGGAAAGCGAAGCCTCAGGTCTGTCCAGCGTGGACGCCGGCAAGGGCAAGGTAAACCAGAATATAGATCCTTTTCCAATCTTGCTTTCGCAGCCGATCTTGCCGCCCATAAGCGAAACGAGTTGCTTGCAAATCGAAAGGCCTAACCCAGTTCCTCCATATTCTCGAGTAGCAGAACTGTCTGCCTGAGAGAAAGGCTGGAAAATTCTCTTCAAGGATTTTTCTCGAATGCCAATGCCAGTGTCGCAGACTTCAAATTGTAAAATGCCTTCTTCTTGAGTAGGTCTAAGACTGACTCTGATTTCTCCATCGCTAGTGAATTTAATTGAATTTCCAATCAGATTGATAAGAACCTGATTTAGTCTCCTGGGATCACCGCACACGCGAAATGAATCTTCAGGTGGAATATCGCAGATCAATTCGAGACCCTTCTGGTTTGCGCTATTCGCAAACGTTTGTAAGAGGTTTTCCAAATGCTCGCGCATATCGAAGGGAACCGAGTCAAGCTCCAGGTTTCCCGATTCGATCTTCGAAAAGTCTAGAATATCATTGACAATTTCCAGTAATTCCTCGCTGGAACCAATTAGTATCTTGATGTATTTCTGCTGCGATTTATCTAGCTTCGTGCGCATTAAAAGATCGGCAATTCCTATTACGCCATTCATGGGGGTTCGAATTTCGTGGCTCATGGTGGCAAGAAAGTCACTCTTCGCTTGATTGGCTGCCTCGGCCAGCTTTCTGCTTTCGATCAAATTCTCTCGAGATTCGGTAATATCCTCAGCCATCGCGTTAAAGGCCTCTGTGAGGGAGCCTACCTCGTCACGTGATTCGGATTGTAAGCGTATTTCAAAATTCCCCTTACCAAATTCCTTGGTGACTTCGGTCAGTTTGGTTATAGGCCTGCTAATGCGAACTGTAATCCAGTTGCTCACGAACAGCCCAAAGAGGAAGATTAGTCCGCTGCTGGCAAGAACGATTAGCTGGAATGGCCGGAGGGCGGCGGCGATGAGATCTATGCTCCTGTAGAATACAATCTCTCCAGCTTCATTCGACAGATAAATTGTAGCAGCGAAATGCGTATCTCCCATTAGCTCTATCTTTCGTATTTCTTCTCCCTCCATAACTCCGGCGAGGCTGCCCGTCCTCATGTCGATCAAGGATTCCAGAAGAGATTTCTGGGTCTCGTCGTTTATATGAACCTCGGCAGAAGGGGTATAGATCTTATTATTCACGGACAACAGGACTTTCGTTCCGGTAACTTCACCCAACATTTTTAATGCACTATCGCTGTCCAATCGCTGTCCGAGTACAACCAGGCCCACAACTCGATTGCCTGAGATGGCTGGAGAGATCGCCACGTGATAATTGGAGCCTTCATACTCCCATACACCAGAAAATTCATTTCCGTACAAGGCCTGTTCTATTCCCAAGTTTCCGCTGAGGTCTACGGAAGTTTTTGTTTGGTTATAGATATCGGAGAGCAATTTCCCAGCGTCATCAACAATGAGAAGAAGATCAGTAGCTGCAATTGGTAGAAGCTGCGTTCCGGTGAAGAAAATAGTTTCACTATCCACCCCTTCGATTTCAAGCGTCGCTTTCAAGAGGGCGGTTTGAGACATTGCCATAGCCTGGGTTATTAGCAGCTCCTTCCTTTGATCTTCGAAGCGGTGGTAGGCAACTACAGAGTTTCCCATGTCCCGCAGAGCATCCCGTTCTGTTATTTCGTCTATGAGCCTGAACATGACGAAATTCACTGTGACAATTACTACAAAAACAATCAGCATTAATGCAAAAAACATCCTTCCTCGGATGCTTGTTATATACATTGATGTGAAGGGAAAACTCATTTTTAGTATTTTTCCCGATAAGGCATGCCGAATTTGTTTCTGTGAGAAATTCGCTTCTTCGTTTCAATCAGCTCAATCGGTATATCTAGCTGACCGCTGGATTCGACAGTGATACTGCGCTGGAATTCGTCGCTGAATTCATGCCAGACTCTTAGCGTAAGAATCCCATCTGGCACGTTCTTAATCTCGAAGTTTCCCTCGGCATCGGTTTTTGCGAAGAAGCCATTATTCAGAACCAGGATAGTGCTCACCATGTCGGGGTGTATATTGCAGTAGATTTTCACGAGGCCTGGAGTAGGAAAGGCCACAAGTTTCGAAGTGCCGCTAGGATAAATGCCTAGATCGAATTTATTGGCGGTAGATAGAGAGAAGACATTGTGGAAAATGTCATCATCATTGTAGAAATCCAATCTCTCGCCTTTGAGAATGGGTAGAACCTCTGGAGTGAAAAGCCTATTTTGATGTGACATTAGGTGAGGGTTGCTCTCACGCGCATCACTGTCTGTATTCGCCATACCATCGATGAATATGACTACGTTGGAGCGGTCCGCAATGCGATTGCCTTCACTATCCAGTATCGAAACCTTGCCGCTGATCGTGCTAGTCAGGGATTCTGCAGTTTGTGCCTGAGCTATTGCCGGAGGAGACAGAGCTATGCCGAGAAGCGCGGCGCGGATCAGATACGATTTCAATTTTGTGTGTTGGCTTAGAAAACTCATTGGCACACCCCTCTTAGAATCCTACCGCTACTTCTACGCCTACGAATAGACGATCGTCGTTCCTCGGTAACAAGGGCGATGCATCGATCAGGCTGAACCAGTCTTTACCGATCTCAAACTTCGCTCTCGTTCGGGGATTTGGCATCCAACCAATGCCCAGCGCGAGGCGTTGTAATCGCTCTGTATCGAAGCCGAAGCTTGCTGTGCCGTTTACAAAGGTTTTGCCGGAGAACGCATAGCCCTCGTTCTTATCATAGGTTCCAATCTCACTGTACCGCGCGACTGCGTACCAGTTGTTGTTTAGTTGAAGATAGGGCTCAATCGAGAACCATCGAATTGATCGATCGAAGGCCGGATCTGCATCATCCTGCTCCGCAATTCCGCCAGCAAGCGCGATGTAGGCGTCTCGGGAGATAAAGTCAAAGCTGTATCTGGCATCTATGCCGCCAAGTAGGGCATCTACTTCTGTGCTCGAAGTGTGGCCGAGGCTCGACAAGCCTGCGCTGGTGTCAATGGGTCGAAAGTGACTACCACCAAATTCAAACCCCCCCTTCGTGGTGGCGCCCTCGCTCATTAGACTGAGACTGAGATAGAGGGACTCGGTCGGATCGCCATAAAATTTCAGGTTGAGTGTCTTGTCAGAATTACTGTCGGTGCTCCTGTCATCTGTACCGTCAGTGACTGCCGCAATCCAGTTTAGCTCTCCGTAAGCGCCGCTAACGAGAACTCCCTCATCCCACCCATAAGGATAGGCTGCGGAGAACGTGATCAGGGGGTTATCAATAGCGTCCTGCTGCAAATATTCTTCCCCAAAGGGGATGTCGATGCGGCCGACTTTTATGCCTATAGGCATCTCATCGAAGATCTCAATGTTCCGGAAGTGAAGATAGACTTCTCCGGTTCTCGTAAAAACCTGATTGTCTTTATCGAGCCTGTTGGCTTGAAATTCCAGGTAGAAACCGACGTCTTCCCAAACCTCACCCTCGATAAAGAGAGAGGATTCTCTGACTTCGAAACCACCGTGGTCTCGCGTGCCAGCGCTGCCGGTATCGTAGAATCCAGACGCGGCAAAACCAGATATCTCAATGTTTCTCCACCACGGGTTTGAAAGTACATGGCTATCCGCAATAGTATCTATCGAAGCTTCTTCGTTCAAAGATAGGTCTACAAACGATTGTCCTGCACTAAAACTACTGCTCGTAACTTCTGCCGATCTCGAATTGATGGCGAGAGTTTCACTATTGTCACTTGTGGCAGCTCTGATCTGGTTAGTCTGTAATTGATCGACTTGCTGTTGCAGGCTCTGTACGAGTTCTGTCAATTGCGCAATTTGATCTCTTAGTTCCGGGGTGCTCTCCTGGGCATTCAGTATAGGAGTGAGCAGTCCAATTAGAATGACTGTGGCCGTTCTTCCAAGCATAACGTCTCCCCTTGCTCAGCCTCTGTTGTCGGCCAGTCTCGGTGGTAGATTCAACGGGTCAATTATTCAATTACGTCATTAGGCTAGTAATCCTGAAGGGATAAGTTGAATTCTGTATTGGCGAAAGAGTCTATCAATTGGATGACACTCTGAAGGCCGCAATGCTGGGCCAGAGATCGGCTCATCAAGGCCGTTACATTTCTATTATGGAGTGAAATTCTGTTTTCTGGTTGAATGAGAAGTGGTCTTTCAGTACCCTGAAAGGCCCTGAAAGACTATGTTCGATGCAACCATGGCTATAGCGACTACTCCATCCAAGCTCAGCCTGCCTCAGAACAATCCGGGAGTGACCACTGTTCTAGAATTTCTAATCCAGAAGTTTCCTGCCATTGCCAGTGATGTGTGGGAGAAGCGTATGGCTGATGGCAAAGTTCATTGGCATGATGGAAGCCTCATCAATTCGACTTCTCCATTCGCAGCGCAACAACGAGTTTATTATTTTCGCGAAGTCGATAGTGAGCCCGTGATTCCCTTTTCTGAGAAGATAATCTTTCAGGACGAATTGATCCTGGTGGCGTACAAGCCGCATTTTCTTCCCGTCACGCCAGGCGGCGACTATATCGAAGAATGTTTGCAAAATCGTTTGCGTAACAAAACTGGGAACCAAAAATTGCAGGCCTTGCATCGCATCGACAGAGCTACCGCAGGCCTGGTATTGTTTTCTGTTAACCCAAATTCGCGTCAGCACTATCACCGTCTATTTGAAACACATCAAGTCAAGAAGACCTATCAGGCCATCGCCAGCACCAGCATCAATCCGCCGATGCAAGGCCAGCAGTGGGAGATAAAGAACCGTTTGGAGAGAACTGGGACTAGATTCCTTATGCATATTGTCGAGGGACAAGCCAATAGTCATTCGCTTATTCGTTGCCTGCAAAGTACGGCAGAAAGAGCGCTGTTTGAGCTAAACCCCATCACAGGCAAGACTCATCAACTGCGCTTGCATATGCAAAGTCTTGGCTGGCCAATATTACACGATACTTACTATCCATATTTACTTGAGCGGAGCGAGCCGGAAGAGTTCAGCAAGCCTATGCAATTATTGGCGCAACAGTTGCAATTCGATGACCCGATTACACAGCAGTCTAGAAGGTTTTCTAGTGATACCGAGCTAAGTTTAGCCTAGAGTGCAGGCGCCCTGAATACATCCTGTATTCTGCAGAGAAAATCGGGAATCATGTAGGCAAAAATGGAAAGGGAGTTTTGAGTTCGCAATCCGTAGCGTAAGCATTTTGGAGGCTATTTTTCAATTGTTAAAGAAAGAAAATTTCTCTGTACGTTAGTGTATTTCGGGATGGCACTTTTTAAGTGCACAATTGCAGGCTCTTGTTGTGAGTGCCGAATTATTCGAGTTCTAGTAGAAAAGTTTGGGGGGCTTCGCAAGAAATTTTATGAGAAGAAGAGGGCAGCTACATTCTATTTAACTATCTTGTCCTACCATGCGCTGCAGGATAGAGCCCGATTAAGCCCTTGATGCTACTGAATTTGAAATGGCACTTAATCCAATTCGGCCGACGATCTATCTCTTCAGTAGAATGTACTATCCGTTGCCTAAGGAAATTCGGGGCAGAAATAAAAGTGTAGTGCTGAGATATTTATCCGGCTCCTATTTTTCGTTCAAGCGCAGCTTGTTACGCGATCTTTCAGAACGCCGTCAGGAGTGCTAGAAAGTTCCTTCCGCTACGATACTTCCGTCCTGGGTAATCTGGATGCTGGTGATGTCTCTAACATCCTTTCCTTCCGGTAGCAATTCATCCAATGCCGTCTCCGGACTGGTTCCGCCCGATCTGTACTTAACTTCGAAATCGCCCCTTGCATCGCTGGTGAAGTCGCCGAACTCAACTGAATCTGCACCAAAAAAGACGATAATGCTATAAACGACCGCTGCTTCACCATCTTCTAATTCAACTTCGAGCTCTTGTTCGGCAGAAGCACCTTCACCAGAAAAAGAATATTCTGCCTTGCCATTTTCCTGTGCCCCGACTCTCGCTAGCACGATTTCTGCGCCGACTTCCGTACCTTGATCGTCGCTATCGTCATCTCTGCCCCGATTGGAGTTCTTGTCTCCTTTCTTTCCGCGCTTGTTATCATCATCGGCATCACCATCGCCATCCACATCTGCGACGATCTCAAATCCGATCAAAGACAGGTCAGCCAACAATTGTCCCTCTACTTCCACGAAAACGCCTACTGACAATTCACCGACGATGCTGGTTTCATCGTCGATTGCAATAGCAACCGTTGCCCCACCCTCAATGGCAATAGAAACCTGAGTGTCGGAAAGAGTAACAATCTCTCCCTCCAATTCAATGTTCCCCTGCTCCCTGCTACCAACATGAATACGGTTGGCAACCAACAGGTTGTCGCTAACACCTCCACTAACGTTAAGTAGATCTCCTACTACAAGGTCAGAGGCGGGCACGCTATTGCCGTTACTATCGCCACGGCGAGTGATCTCGGTATCTGCGTTAGCTGTCACATCCACACCGAGAAGAGTAATTATCGAAGTTTCTGTCCCCGACGTGATGGCAGTGATTGCGCCGCGCAATCGAAACTGTTCGTCGCGAACATCCAGTACCTCTACCTCATCCGCAATAAGGCCTTCTTCCGCGAAAAAGCTGTTGATCTTCACGAAATCTCCGGCAGACACAGCTGCTATACCGATTTCTTCACCGCTTCCTGAGATTTCGGTGTCGCCGTTTACAATGACCGGTACGGCCACGTTGTGGATAGTAACTTCTATCGTTCCTTCGTTAGTTCCGGTTTGAGATACGGCAACGACAATGCTTCCGAACTTGAGCTCGCCGCCCTTGGCGACGACTGCGCCAGAGCCAATAGCCAGAAACAGGATGATTATTCTTATAAAAAATATATTCTTACTCATTTTGATCTCCGTCGATCCGAACAAAGCGGGAAATTTCACAATAGCAGCGATTAAAAAATTCTTATACGCGCCCATTGTGACAGCGTATTTAGATTCTAATGGTGATCTATGTCACGGAAGTGCCAAGACGGCAGACAGAGGTAGTCGCTTTTTGCAATGAAGCCTGTGAATCGTGGCTTCACCGACTGGCGTATAGTGCTTACTCAGAAAATTCCCATTTCGACAATCTCTCTCGGTCACTTGCAGACATATCTCCAAACACTATTGACCTATACAGCTCATCACCGTCGACAAACAGTTTTAACCAAGCCACGCCCATAGCGCCCACTAAGTCGTGCACATCGATGTTGGGACTAAGCCTGTCATCATCGGTATCTGTATTGGCGATGAAGTGATTGCCTCCTTTTATTTCTAGGTACATTTTCGGAATGCCATCGGGAAGGCTCTGGAAATGAGGTAGGGCATGATCAGCCACCGGCGCGATGCGGTCGATTTCCCCAGAAATGACCAATGTTGGTATTGAAATATCGGAAAAACTACCCTCCGGCTGCCAGGGAGTGAAAGGGATGACAGCTTTCAATTCATTGTTATGTGAGTTCGCTGCAAGCAAAGCACCGCCGCCTCCCATAGAGTGCCCCATGATCGCCATGCGATCATCGAGTATCTTCCCGCGTAAGGTTCCCCCCATGCGAGCGCCCTCTTTGCGGAGTACTTCCACGGCCGCCATCAGGGCGTCCGCACGTAGAGAGGGATCGTCCCGTAATTCGTTGGTGTCGAGAGTAAGCACGGCGAAGCCGTGCGATGCAAGATGCCTTCCCCACCAGCTCATATTTTCTTGAGACTTCACAAATCCTGGTGATATGGCGACACCCCCGAAGTCTTCCCCCTTGTTAGCAGGAAAATAGATGGTTGCTGCACTAAATTCAGGTACGGCCGGGTAGCTGGAATAGTAGGCAACCTGATAGGGCCCCGGAGAGCCTAGCGATTCTCTCGAGATTTCTTGGGCTGAAACGTTAGGCCAGAATGAGAGTATCAGGGCGAGGGTGAACAGGTATCTGGCTTTAGTTGGCATAAGTAATTCCTTCTATATCAATGTAGGCTCAAGCGTGAGGTGCGCGGGTTCTTGACCGCAATGCTAAGGTAAAGATTCTTCATTTCTGCACTGACTCAATAGGCCCATGCGAACCTGGCAGTTTAGCCTCCGACGGAAAGTAGGGCTCGTAAGTTCTTTCTGAAATTATCCACCGGTTTCTGCTTTCGTAGCCTATCTAGCGCCCGATGCAGTCCCGCCTGTTCTTCGCTACTCAGCTGTTTGATGCGTGCCGCAAGGTCGCCCTCACTAATCTGCAGTTTTTCCCGATGTGCATGAGTGCGGTGGCGCAGTGCTTCAGCAAGATAGAGATAGCGGCCGAGCACTACGTAAGGGAAGTTGCGGTTCTTAATAGGCCCTTGATGCGCCTGGTACCCGCCAAGTGGCAAGCCCTGTACAGTGAAGGTGGAAATGTGATCTGCGCCGAACCAGGCACTTCCTGCGCCTAGCAGGCCGCCACCTAGAGCTCCCAGCATGACGCTGCTGCCGGCCAGCGCAACATCGACAGCCGCTCCCGTTGCGGCACCGGCGATACTGGCGGCCACGGTAAGCTGCCTGAGGTTAAGGCCCCACATAATCCATTTCTCTGTGTCGAAGAGATTGTCGTCCAGTGGTAACTCGTCGATAGTACTTTCCAGGTGGTGGTACTGGTACAGGCTCTTCAACGACTCGTGATGTTGCCGTTCGATCTGGCGCATGTCGTCAAAATACCTTTTCTCCAGAAGGCCTTTCAAGCCATCGGCCTGAGGTTTGCTGAGCACCCTCTGCGATACCTGATAGGTGCACAGGTGAGTTAGTAATTGTTCCAATAGCTTAGACGAGTCCTCAAGCTGTTGGGCGCGTTGTTTTCGATACTCGCCAACTATCTCAGCCAATGCCGACTGCCACTCTTCGCGGATGTGAGAAAAGGCTTCCAGTATGGCTACTACCTTCTCAAAGTCTGCTTGCAGGGCATTGAATACTCGTACGATCTTGAAGTACTGCCCAAGCGCCTGTTGCCAATCCGCCACATGATTTTCATTCTCGATGGGGTTGATGAGCGCCATACTTGCCTGTCCGGTCCAGCGCAGTATTTCCATCTCTGCTTCATAATCGGCGCCGTAGGGTCGTGAACCATCTACGACATAGAGGATGGCTGCGCCCTCCATGATAGGTTTGAGCAACATGACCTCTTCGGGGAATTGTTGCCGGCACTCTGCATCTACAATAAATTGTTCTACTGCATCTCGACGTCTATCAGCGGAAGCAGCATGCTTCTGCAACCATGCCAGCGCCAGAGAAGGGCGCTGAAATCCTGGCGTGTCTACCAGGCTGTACTGGGCTTTACCGATCGAAATATCGTAGTTGTGAGTAGTTCGCGTGGTGCCACTTCGAGGTGATATTCCTATGCTATCGTTCTGAGCGATCGTACTGACGATCGAAGATTTGCCCTTGTTAGGGTGGCCTACCACGGCGAATACAGGTTTCATATGGTGGGCTCCAGCTTCAGCACTTGCCAGTTGGGGAGGGTGGCGGTAAAGCGGCGCCATTCATCCAAGTGAGCAGGGGTCGGTTGCTGAAAGCCGCTGTCATTCCAATCCAGCGGCAAGATCAATTTACTCGCGTCGCTATCGATGCCTTTTAGCCTGTCAGCCAGTTCCGCCAGCGGTGGCTCCCAGCTTTTTACCAACACCAGCAGAGAATTGTTTCTTGGCCACTGCGCGTCGAGTTGTTCAGGTAGTGGGCCAATACGCTGAATCACGGTCGCCTCACCCAGTTGTCCCTGTAGTTGTTGCTGGAGGCTGGTCGGTGCATCGGCCCAGTCTAATATCGTATATGGCAAGGCGACGGATGTAATGACCTCGGCTAGGGCAAATTCATCTAGGTCCTTCTCTCGGGTTTGTTCCTGCATCGCGTCGGCAACGCCAGTATCGTGCAGCTTTAGTTGAGACCGATATCTGTGGCGGGCGATTAACAGCATGAGTGAGCGCGGAATCAGATTGTAAGTGAGCTGCGCAGCGAGAATGTATTTCCACCACAAACCGACTGCAGGTTGTACTATGCCCTGCGCTTCTAGCCGAAAATCCTGAGTCTGTTCAATCAATGCAATTGAGGCCTGAGCCTCTGGCCAGAATCCCCAGGGAATGCCTATCGCCTGCAAGGCAGGCAATAAGTCGTCGGCCTCCAGCAGCGTGCTGCGCCAGATAAAGGTGATATCACTTCCGAGCAGTAAGAGTAGATACAACAGGAGACACCCAACAGAAAACCACACTGCGAGTATCTGAGTCTGGTAGAAAAGCCATATCTCGCGTCCGCCAACAAGGCCTAGCTGCGGCAGCGCCAGGGTTAGATGCCGCGGCCACAGGGGAATGTCCAGTATCCAGCCAGCGAGTCCCTTGCCACCACCCTTAACCAATAGAAGCAGGCTGAGTAGCAACCCGACTACGGGCACAAAGGCAAATAGAAGTAGCAGAAACAACAGGTTAACTCGACCTTCAGAATCCCCGACAAGCACGCCATAAGCCACCAGAAAGCCGCAGCACAGACCAAGCAGGCCGATACCGAGACTTAACTGCTTGAGCGCCAGCTGCTTAGTGTCATTCGTCACGTAATGCACATTCCTCTTCAGTGGGCACCCATTATAGCGGGAAACTCAAGAGAAATGGCGGGCTCAGGGAAACTCTAACTCTGCATGACCGATTTTGGACATTCTGTGATCTGCCTAACTTTCGCTAAGAAATTGTGGGTGTCCCATTCACTTGCCACTCATAGTTGCTGCCACTCATAGGACACCCACCTAACACTCATAGGACACCCACCTAATAGCCACTCATAGGCACTCACTCATAGGACACCCACCTAATAGCCACTCATAGGCACTCACTCATAGGACACCCACCTAATGCCTCTCATAAGATACCCGCCTAATATTTTATGCTCGCTGTATGAATTGCCAATCATCAGGTTGTGAGTGTCCAGTTTGGCTTTCCTCAGGTTGTGGGGGGGCACTCATAGAACCACTCATAGCCACTCATAGGACACCCACCTAATGCCTCTCATAAGACACCCGCCTAATATTCTATGCTGGCTGTATGAATTGCCAATCATCAAATTGTGGGTGTCCAGTTTGGCTTGCTCATAGGACACCCACCTAATAGCCACTCATAGGCACTCACTCATAGGACACCCACCTAATAGCCACTCATAGGCACTCACTCATAGGACACCCACCTAAT